>CADCQO010000219.1 GCA_902803585.1 uncultured Ruminococcus sp. | reverse complement strand
GGTTCTGTTCCGTCAAGTGCCTGACAAAGCTGTCCGAAGAAGATATCAACAGACGCACCGTCACTGATCAGATGGTGCATATCGGCCAGCAGAACAAGCTCGTCTGTTTTTACAATCTCAAATCTGAGGCAGGGGCCCTTGTCAAGCCGGAACGGACGCACAAATCTGCTTTTATACGATTCCAGTTCCTCTGCCGTCATTTGTGAAACAGGAATATCAAGTGTACAGTCGGGAATGGGTTCCTGAATGATTTCGCTGTCACTGTCTGCCACAAAACGGCAAAGAACATACGGGTGAGCCTCGATAACTCTGAGAACGGCATTTTTCAGCTGCTCTGCACTAATTTCTGCGGGGAACCTCAGCAGATAGGGAATATTGTAGCGCACCGATTCCGGATCCATCATACATTCGGCATACACGCCCTGCTGTGCAAAGCTCAGGCGGCATGACTGTGCTTCAGGACTGGTTTGTACTGTTTCTTCTGTGTTTTCACTGTCCTGCGCCAGAAGTGCTGACAGAATATCATTTTCTACGCTCTGGATACAACCGTTTGAAACCAGACTGCGGACATCAATCTGCACATTGTATTTTTGATAAATCAGCATCGCCAGACGGATACTGGAGATAGAGGTCAGTCCCAGATCTGCAAAGGAGTCTGTAATACCGAAATCCGTTGTCCTGACGATTTCGGACACAATGTCCTTGATTCCCTGTTCCAGCACGTTCAGCGGGGCGGCAGGACGGTGTTCCTCATCTTTTTCACGGGTTGTTATCTGTGGCTGAGGAAGCGCCTTTTTATTGACTTTCTGATTCTGGTTCAGCGGGATACGGTCAATCTGTATTGTTACAGCGGGCACCATATACGGGGGCTTTTCCTGCCTGATAAACTCCGCCAGCGCTTCTGTGTCAACTGTTTCGTCCGAAACAACGTAAGCGGCAATGTATTTTCCGCCGCTTTCTTCATCAAATGCCTGTACAGTCGCATCTTTAATATTGGAAAATTTGCGGATAATGCTCTCTACCTCGCTCAGCTCAATGCGGAAGCCTCTGATTTTCACCTGATCGTCATTCCGTCCGATGAAATCCACACTGCCGTCACTGCGCAAACGTGCGATATCACCGGTAAGGTAGGCTCTTTCATAGCCTGCCTCATCAGAGAAGGGATTGCAGATAAAGGCTTTGGCATTCTGTTCGGGACGGTTAAGGTATCCTCTGCCGACCTGATGACCCGCCAGTACCAGTTCACCGGGAACGCCCATCGGCACCCGCCGGCCATTTTTATCTATGATATAGTTTTTCATGTTGAACAGAGTTTTGCCGATCGGCACTCGTTCATAGAGCTTGTCTACCCAGAAGCTGTGAGTGAAGATAGTGCATTCTGTGGGGCCGTAGGCGTTAAGGAAACGGTATCCGGTGGGAGGTTCGACCGGCACGAGCTTTTCGCCGCCGACCGCCAGAATATGGGGATAAGACGCATCGGGGAAGAGTTCGGCGTACTGTCTGCCTACCTGTGTGGTCATAAAGCTGTTCGTAATCTTGTTTTCTTCAAAATAGCGGTTGATGGCGAGCAGATCAAGACGGATACTTTCGTCAATGATATAGACAGCAGCACCTGTCGTCAGTGTCGGATACAGATCCATCATGCAGGCATCAAAACCGTAGCTGGCATAGGCCGCTGTACGGCTTTCCGGCGTAAGTTTCTCTTCTATTCTAAACCAGTGGCAGAAACTGCACAGGTTGCGGTGTTCGAGCATAACACCCTTCGGAATACCGGTGGAACCGGACGTATAGAGCATGATAAACAGATCGTCCGGCGCAGGATTTTCATCTATTTTGGGACTGTCGGGAAGGGAGGGGATTTCGTCAGTATAGAGTACAGGTCCCTGATAATGCGGGATTTTGTCCATGAGACTTCTGTCGGCAATAAGGTATTGTGCATCAGCGTCCTGAATCATGAATTCCAGACGTTCCGTAGGGTAGCTGGGATCTAGCGGCTGATAGCCGGCACCGGATTTCAGAATACCGAAGGAAGCAATCGCCATATATTCGCAGCGGGGAATCAATACAGACACAACCTGATTTCTGCCGATGCCCTTTTTCCGGAGAAAAGCCGCTGTATTTTCTGTCAGACGGTCGAGCTCCCTATAAGTATATGTGCGGTCAAGATAGACGACTGCTGTATGATCGGGCATCTTTTCTGCCTGACGGCGGAACAGGGTAACAATGTCGGTAACTTCGTAGTCACTCTCCGAATGGTTGCAGTTATCCAGCTCTTTTAGCTGTGCATCTGTCAGCATATCAATTTCGCTCAGCTTCTCCTTATGCAGCAGCTCTGACAGTATCTTGTTGAAGCTTTCTGCCATATTGCGTACAATCTCATCGTCAAACAAATCCTGACGGTACACTGCATAAGCGAAAAAGCGTCCCTGATTTCCTCTGACAGTCAGTTCAAAGTCGGCTCTTGTATCATTTGACGGAATCAGTTCATATTCAAAAAAATCATTATTTTCATACAGATTGCCTTGATAGCCAAACAAAACGCTGGGTTTCAGTTTGGTATCGGCGCAGAAGTCAGCATATGAGTACAAATCATTTTTGCGGTTGAGTGTGATCTGTGCATCAAGTTTTTTCAGGAATTCCCTGATAGTGTCATCGCCGGAAAAATCAGCATATACGGGATAGGTTTTGACAAACATACCTACACTGTTGGCAAACCTGCTGTCCCTGCCGTTGTAGATTGTTGAAAACAGTGCTTGGTCATTGCCCGTATATTTGGAAAGCAGATAGGAAAACGCACCGCTGAACACTGTGCTCAGCTTTACGCCGCAGTGCTTTGCAAAACTTCTGACGCTCTCAAAATCCACTTTCTCAAGAGGGTAAACAACCTGTCTGGCGATCGGTTCACGGTCGTTTTTGTCCATGTACAGTGAGGAATCAGTATCAATGCCGTCAAAGGCATCAAGATAGTACGACTTTGCCTGTTCATATTCCTCTGTGTGCAGACGTGCGGCTTCTTCAAGTGCGGCATCAGCGGCGGTGTACGTTTCCGCCTCAATGTGTTCTCCGGCATAGGCACGGCAAAGCTGACCAATCAGGAGTTCAATTGATGTGCCGTCAAAAATAATGTGGTGAATGTCAAAAAACAGTGTGTTTCCGCCTGATGATTTGATGATATAACAGCGGAAAAGAATGTCGTTGTGCAGATCAAAGGGTTTGATAAGGGAATACAGATCTGTATCGTCTTCAATTGTCTGTACTTCCAGTGTGCAGTCACGGATATACTTGTAGGGATTGCCGCTCTCATCGACCGCAAAACCGGTTTTAAGGGTAGAGTGGGCATCGAGTACAGAGCCGATTGCCTTCTTCAGGCGTTCCAGATCAATCTCATTGCTCAGAGTGATTTTCAGCGACACATTGTAGGCGGTATTTCCTGTCAGAACCTGTTCTGCATAGATACCGTATTCTGTTTTTGATAAAGGATATCTTTGCATATTCTTCCTCCTCAGCTTCCTTGTTTTGATAGATATTTATGCGCTGTACGACAGATCGTTTCTTTGATTCTATCATATTGTGTCCGAAAAATCATTAACTTTTTTTGAATATATGTATATAACTACAATGCTATTCTGCTTTTTTCTGAAATACAAGTTGTCAAAAAGCAGATTGCTGATATCTTGGCGGTACGAAAGAACTGGGTCATCTGGAGATGGTAGGCACTATTGTTTATCAGCTCACACGGAACCTTACGATGGACGAAATCAAAGCAAACGGATTTGAAGACTATTTTGTGGACCATACAACCGGCGTATATCCTTCTGGTGCAAATGGTATGCCGTTTACGGCGGCTGCTCTGCAGGTAAAGGGAGATATCGTCACAGATTTGCATGAAGATCTGGCGGCGGAACAAAAAGCCCGTACAACCTATGACAATATTCTAAGATTCTGCGATGACTATGATGTAAGAGATGCCATTCGTTTTTTGAGAGCAAGGGAAGTTGTTCATTATCAGCGTTTCGGTGAAGGGCTGCGTATTGTAACCGATAAGCTCGACAGCAAAAATTTCTATGCGTTCAACCCGTCCTTTGACAAGTGTCAGGACAAAAAGTAAAGCGATTTTCTTACAGAAGGCCTGTCCGGAAAAATTCGGACGGGCTTTTTTGGACAGAGCGGAAAATACAGCGCTGTATTCTGTACTCAGGGCGGGCGCGCAGCGATGAAATCTTTCTGCAGCAGATATCAGGCGAGTTTTTACAAAAAATACAGGGTGTGTGCTTGATTTCCGGTCAGATTTGTACTATCATAAAAACAACAAGTTTTCATCGTAACGAAAAAGTGTTCGTGTGCCTTTCAGCCTGCGAAAAAAGCGGCGGCAGCCCCTGTTGATAATCATACGGTAATGCAGAGAGGGAAAACTGCCTGCCGTGCGTGGATGAGAACAAACAAAGAACAAGGAGTGTTTCATCATGACGATTCAAACAACGGTTAACGGAAATTCAGCGGAAATTGCTCTGGAAGGTTGGCTCGATACACAGACATCTCCTGAGCTGGGAACGGCTGTTGATGAGCTGGACAGCAGTGTGACAGACATCGTGCTGGATTTTAAGAAACTGGACTATATCTCTTCGGCTGGTCTGCGCCAGATTGTTGTGATCTACAAGAAAGTAAGATCTTTGATTATCCGCAATGTGACGCCCGAAATTATGGAAATATTCCGAATGACGGGTTTTGATAAAAGGCTGAATATACAATGAGCGTGAAAGAAGCGGCGGACAGCCGACCCAAGAAAAGAGGTTCTGTACTGCGTTTTATCACCGCGATTTTTCTGACGGTGATCGTCATAACAGGCATAGCGTGTTCTGTTGTCGGCTATCTCGATGTTATCCATGATATACACGACACATCTTCCCAGACAGCCCATTCCGTTTCTGTCATTCTGGAGGATATGTATAATTCAGATGTTGTATCGGGAAACGAAGGTCTGCTGCAGGCTGACTTCAGAAGAGATGAGCGCATGGAGCGTGTCAGCAAAATGCTTCAGCTCCTTTGTAAAGATCTGGATCTGGTGTATTTGTACGTTTTTACGATTGACGAGGAAGAGAAAGAGTATCTGTACTATTTCACGGCGGCGGCTGATGAAGAAATAAACGAAAAAGTATCGCAGGAACGTGGATTCGGTACAGTTGTGCCAACGGATTCTTTTCCTCAGTCGGTGCTTGCTGCCAGCAAGGGTGCCACAAATACAGAGGTCTGGAAGAACGAGAACAAATATGGGAAAGTGTATAGCTGGATGTATCCTTTGTTCGACAAAGAAGGAAACGTCAGGTACATAGTCGGCGTTGATTTTGATGCCACAAAGATAGAAAATGAAATCTTTCAGCATACACTGCGTACAAGTGCGTCAATTGTTCTCATTCTGCTGATCATGTTTCTGCTTCTGCTGATTCTGATACGGCGCAAGGTTCTTGTTCCCATCAAGTTCGTTTCCACGAAAATGAATCGTTTTATGGACGATAAGGAGAGGGACGACACACCGCTGGATATCAGTGTAAACAACGAAGTGGGGGAAATTGCGGATTCCTTCAATAAAATGAGAAATGACATTAACCAGTATCTGACGGAGATCAGCACCCTGACAACTGAGCGTGTACAGACGCAGACGCAAATGGAAATTGCCCAGCGTATTCAATATGGTATTGTACCGGCAGAAACATATCTGAACACAAAAAGCTATGATGCCTATGCAGTTGAAAGACCGTGCCGGAATGTCGGCGGAGATTTCTACGACCTGTTTGTGCGGGACGGCGATACGCTTTGTGCGGCAGTAGGTGATGTTTCCGGAAAAGGCGTTACAGCGGCTTTGTTTATGGTGATGGTCAGAACAGCCATCCGTGAAAAACTGCTGAGTGGTCTCTCACCAGCCAGAGTACTGAATCTTATCAATGACGAGATTTGTGCATCCAATCCGGAAGGTTTGTTTGCTACAGTATTTATTGCCGTTCTGCACCTTGCGACAGGAAGACTGGAATATGCGAATGCAGGACACACACCGCCGGTGCTTCTGGGACAGTCTGAAACGTTTTTGAAAGTGGATTCCGGCATACCGGTAGGACTGTTTGAAGATGCCGGAATTGAAAATGCGGAACGTCTGCTTGCACCGGGTGAAGGATTTCTGCTCTATACGGACGGTGTCACGGAAGCCGTGAGTAAGGGCGGGCAGTTTTTCGGCCACGAACGTGTACTGTCTGCCACAAAAGGTAAGAAAGATGCCCGTGAAACAGTCATAAGCCTGAAAGCTGATGTCAGGACATTCGCTGAGGGCAGAGAGCAATTTGATGACCTGACGATTCTTGCGTTTTTCTATGGAACATATGAACCTGAACTCAGTCTTGCCCCGCAGCGGTCCGAGTGGGAAAAGCTGAAAGCCTTTGTACTGGACAAAACAGACAGCAGTCCCCTGCAGAAAAAACTGATGCTGATATGCGATGAAATATTCACCAATATCGTCAGTTATTCCGGAGCGAAAAAGATCGGTTTCTCGTGCGAAAAGGAAGCCAGATGCTTCACGCTTTTGTTTACCGATGACGGAAAACCCTTTGACCCGTTGTCAGAGAAACAGAACAAAAAGGACTTTGAAGAATACGACATGGGCGGAATGGGCATTCTATTAGTCAGGCAGACGGCAGACAGTATATATTATCAGCGCCATGACGGACAGAACCGTTTGCTGTGCAGGGTGGACATTTCCGCTGATAATAAAAAAATAACCATATGAAAATTTATCTTCTCTCCAATGAGGAAACACGGAAACTGTCCGCAGATATCTGCTGTAAGATCATGCCCCGACGTTTTGAGCGGGCACAGCGTTACCGCTTTGAAAAAGACAGACTGATGTGTCTGGGGGCGGGGTGGCTGCTGCACCATGTTCTTTCCGTTCCTGAAACCGCTGTACGGCTGACAGAAAACGGAAAACCGTACATTGAAAACGGGAATTTTTTCAGTCTTTCCCATGCAGGCGGTTTTGCGGCGGCCGTCATGCACAAAGAACCTGTAGGGGTAGATATTGAAGAAATCGGACTTTATGACCCTCTGACAGCAGAAATGGTATTTACCGCAGAGGAACGCCAATGGATCGCTCACAGCCCCGACAGGCGCTTTTACTGTCTGTGGAGTATCAAAGAAAGTATTCTCAAGGCGGCGGGAACAGGGCTTTCTGCTGAACCGCTGTCGGTTGTGACACATCTTTCTGCACAAAAGAAAACCGTATATTTTCAGCAAAAGTGCTGGTATTTTGCCGACACTGTCTTTCGTGGGCTGTCTGTGGCAGCGGCAGGCAGTACACCTGTTGACCGGCTGGATATTATGGAAGTTCGTATTTCGGATCCTGCTGTCTGACATAACTGTTTTTCCCTGTTTTCTGCATCAAGATCCCCTGCTTTTCAGGAATGAATAGCAGGGGACTCTTCTATATTCCAAAAAGAAAATGATTTTCAATTATCCGAGTATGCGAACAACGCTTTTTATGGGAAAACAACACACATTGCAGGAAAATACAGTTCCTTTTCTTCTTTGCGGCAGGCAAAAATCCCGCTTGAAATGGTGCAAAAAACATTGACAAACGAAAGCAATATAGTATAATTTAAATACCACATTTTGATAAAAAAAGAATGTATTCGACATCACTCTTGTATGTTTTGACTATGAGTATGCTGAATATCGTTCAAAAAGTAAGGAGAGATGAGAATGAAAAAGCAAATAATGACCCGTTGTCTTGTTGTTTTGTGCGGGATCATGCTTCTGTTCAGCTGTTCTTTTACAAGTGTAAGGGCTGTTGAAGTGGAAAAATCAGGTATGATGAACCTCGATGTGGTCTTTGTCATAGATGCCAGCGGTTCTATGAATACTGCCGACCCGCAGAAGGTCACCATTGACGCATTCGATCTTTTTATGTCACTCTGCGATGAAACGTGCGGTGTAGGCTATGTTGTCTATACAGAAAAAATCGTGGATTCCCAGCCGATTGTCCGTCTGGACAGCGAGGGAAGTGTGGAATCCCTCAGACAGAAAATGAGTGATATCACCTATGACCAGCACGGCGATACAGATATTTCGCTGGGTGTGACCAAGGCGATGAATTTTCTCACCGACAGCACCAGACCTGATGACGGCAGAAAGAAGGCAATCATTCTTCTGAGTGACGGCAACACCCATTTGCTTCGTACAGCACCCCGTACGGAAGAAGAGTCGAAAGCAGAGATGAAGAAAACACTTCAGACACTCAGGGAAAAGGAAATTCCTATCTATGCCATTGGTCTGAATTATGACGGTCTGATGGGTACAGATGAACTGAAAGGCATTGCAGACGGTTCAGGTACTGTCATAAACGGCGCTGACGGAACTGTACCGGTCAAGAAGTTTTTTGAGATCAACACAGCGGACAAGATCACCGGCATCATGCGAAGCATCATTAACAACTATGTAGATATCACGCCAATGAATCTGGCAAATCTTGATTTTCGTGTCGATAACAAGAATATATACGCCATCTACATCGTAATTGACACCAAAATTCCCCAGAAGGAGCTTAACCCTCGTCTGACGGTGCGGCTGAACTCGTCTGATACCATCAATATTCCGCTCGACAGTGAAAATGTTGTTGTCACTTCTACGAAAAGCTACACGCTCATCAAGATTTTTTCCCCTGTTGTCGGTGTGTGGAATCTGAAACTGGATAAAGTCACCAACGATAACTGTCAGGTCAGTCTGGCAACCGTCTATACAGTCTACCTCAAGCAGTCCGTGAACGTGCCGTCTGTGGCGGGTGAAACAGTAAAAGTCACCGCTTCGCTGAATAACGGCAGCGGTGTTATTCAGGACACAGATTTTCTGAATACGATTACGATGAAAGCAACCATCACAGGAGCGATGGAAAAGGAAGTAACGCTCAAAGGGGACGGCGCCGGCATCTTTACAGGTGAGTTTCTGGCTTCTTCCTCCGGCACTTACTATGTGACGACTTCCGCTGTGTCCACCGACAAGAAACTTTCCAAGACCTCTGAAGAGTATGTTTTTTCTGTTTCAGACGCAAGCGACAAACTCATGCTTCAGGAGAAACTTTCTTCTGACAAAATCGGCATGGGAAAGCCTGTTACCATCAGCGTCCGGACTGTCAATATTGATACTGACACAGAAATTGCTGTGCAGGACACCGTTTTCTCAGCTGTTGTCAGAGGTGAAAATCAGTTTGAAGAAACCGTTCCGCTCAGACAGGTCACGGACAGCCAGTATGAAGGAGAAATTTCCCTGCAGGAAAAGGGACGCTACACGGTTACAGCAGTTGCCGTTTCAAACAGTACGGGTGACAAGAAAGAAAGCAACGACTGCATTCTGGACGTTGTGCGGAGAGAAATGGAGCTTGTCAATACACAGCCCGTTTATCTGAAAGTTTCCGCAGGTCTTAACTCGTCCACAGCAGAAGTACAGCTGAAAGATTATATTTACTCTGATGCTGAAGACACCCTGACAATTCGTTATGAGCCAGCCGGTTCAGATTATTACTCGATTGAAGAATCGCAGAATGCCGGAACAAAGGCGCTTACCATCAAAGGTATCAAGAGCGGTGAAGGACAGACAAAGGTTATTGTCACCAACCAGTATGGTGAAACACAGACGATCGTTCTGAACGTAATAGTGGAAGACGGCACGATACTGTTCATTATTCTCAGCATTATCGGTGCGGTGATCATAGGTCTTGGTATAGGGGCATATTTCCTTTTGCGTCCGAAGATGTCCGGTCAGGTACAGATCAGATTGATTCTGCCCGATTCTCTCAGAAGATACCAGCCCAGACAGTTGACGTTCCGCCTGCCCTCCAGACACAAAGTCAGCCTGAAAAAGCTCTATGAACTTAACAGAAATTATGATGATACACACCTGAAAGCAATCACGCAGGCGGGTATTGCAAGAGAAGCAGAAAAGATCACGCTGACCGCTTCTTCAGGAAGAAGTGTTAAAATCAGATACAAACACATCAATCGTATCAACAATTTTGATGCCTCTGTCAACTCTGTATCTATTCACATTTTCAAAGTTTGAAAAAGCATATAAAATCCGGAACCGCAGAAACAGACCATCTGCGGCACAAATACAAAAATAACACCGGCAGTTCTGCAAAGTGCTGCCGGCCAGCAAAATATTTTTTATCAGGGAGGAAACTATTATGTCTTTGACGCAACAGGATAAAAAGAAACTGCAGGAATCCCTCAGTCTGGAGGAAAACGGCGGTATTTATTACGAAGGTGTCAGGATTCCTGTGTCCGGCTCGATGCGCTGGCTGCTGGTGGGTATCGGCGGTATGGGAACAGCAACGCTGATACGGCTCAAGCACGAAATCATGTCCCGTATGCAGCTGCCGAAGGATATCAACGGCAAGCCGACCGGTCAGCTGCCCGAAAACATCAGAATACTTGCTGTCGACAGCGAGTATGGCTCTCTTGAAAAGGTTCATTATGCCGATACCAAGTTTGACAGCGCAGAGATGCTCTATATCGGCGCTGAAGTTCCTAACCATAAGAGCTCATGGCAGACAATCGTAGACGGTATGTACCATGATAAAAAGCACAAGAAGGAGTACACCCGCTTTTTGCCGCCCGAAGGCGCAATCAAGGGACTTCCCAATACTTCCGCAGCAGGTGAAATGCGTTTGCTGGGGCGTGTGGGTCAGTTCTATAACCATCAGAATGTAGAATCAACCATCAATAATGTCATCGGACAGCTCAACAACGCATCGGGTACTACCCAGATCTGTCTGTTCGCAGGACTGGGCGGCGGTACCGGTTCCGGTTCCTTTATTGATATCGCCTTTCTGCTCAAGCAGATGACAACGATAGGCGGCGTGGCGGTTCCGCTGTCTGCTTACCTTTATCTGCCTGATCTGCAGGACAATGATCCGGCAGGCAAGGACGGCAGGGCAATTAACACCTTTGCCGCTCTCAAGGAACTGGACCAGATCATTCGCCTTGATACAAAAAATGAGTCTTATCAGTACGGCAACGGTGCTTCTGTCATTGAAGCAAAGCGTTCCCCCTTCGATTACTGCTATCTCATCAACGCAACAGATACAGGCAACATTACACACAAAAAAGAAGAAGTGCTTTCTGACGTTGCCGAAAGCGTCTTTGAACTCATTGCTGACCAGACAACGGTAGGCGGCGCTACCTCTCCCGGTATTTCTGCCATCAATGACAACGCAGTAGCGTGGTTCGTCAATATTATGGACAGAGTGCCTGTACCGGCTACTTACCGCTATATGTCCACCTGTTCCTCTGTCAGACGTATCCCTTATCTCGAAATCAATACCCTGACTGTCAGCCGTATGTTTGAAGAACTGAACAATGCAATATTCCGCAAACAAATCACTGATGAATCCTTCGCACAGGATTTGCAGGCATTAGGCTTTGATAATCAGAATATCCAGCCCGGAATGAGTTTAAAAACAGCCATAGAAGACACACTGATGTCCATGCTGACTGTTGACACACCAGCATCAGCAGAGATGACCCCCTACAAAAAACCGCTGTTCGGTGCTGAATACGGCAGATACAGAATGGACGAAGTCTGGAGTGACGGTATCAGTACCTATCAGGAAACAATTCCCTATCAGAATGCTTATCAGGTCTGCGCTCGTTATCAGGCAGCATTGAATGCCAATCTCAGTCAGAGGATCGGCTGTACCACCAATGTGAAATCCGGTACGCTTGCTTTTGGCGAAAATATCGGTTCGTTGGAAAGCGCTTTCAAGTCCTTCATTCTGAACGCCCTCGTCGATAGAAACAGAGGACCCGTTTATCTGAGAAATGTTGTGGGCTTTCCCCAGAGCGACAGCCTGATTAACATTTTCAAAGGCGTGGGGGCACATTGCCGTGAGGTATATATCTCCGAAGCAAGGCAGGCGGCAGAGGCAATCGAGGATAATGTGACACATACCGGCGCCAAGTTTGTTTTTGAAGAGGAACGGGGAAAAAGGAAGGTCAAGCAGGATAGACTGGAAACTTTCCTTTCTTATGTTGACCAGTGGCAAAGACACCAGCGCAGTGCAGATTGTTATTATTTCATGTCAAAGCTGTGTGAAGCAATCGTATCGGTTTATCAGAAATATTACGACCGCGTGATTGAACCGCTGACAGATACTGTTCTGACCCTGAGGGATATTTTCAGGGAAAACCTGAGGGTACTTTCC
>CADCQO010000218.1 GCA_902803585.1 uncultured Ruminococcus sp. | reverse complement strand
GGAATGGCGTTTACCATAGCGGATCTGGCGCAGCGGAAGATTACCATTGCCCCCGACACCTTTGCGGGCTATAATGAACTGGCAGCCCTTCGTGCCAAGAGTACAAAAAACTGACAGGAGGAAAAGGTATGACATCATTTGAAACGGCAAGATGTGCCGCAAAAGCCCTTTGTGAAAGAAAGGGTATGAAAGTTAAGTTAATCAAAATCAGCGATATTTCTTCCATAGCGGATTATTTTGTGATTGCAGCGGGTTCTTCCAACACCCATGTAAAATCGCTGGCGGATAATGTAGAATTCCGTCTGGATCAGGAAGGTGTCGGTGTCAGCCATATCGAGGGATACCGCTCTGACTCGTGGATCCTTCTGGACTACATTGATGTGATTGTGCACGTTTTCTCAGAAGAAGCGAGAGAATACTACGATCTGGAAAGACTCTGGGAGGACGGCGAAGCACAGGATATTTCCGATATCGAAGAAATGCCGCTGGAAGCACTTTTTCCAGCCAAAGCATAATGAAAGTGAAAGGGAGAGAAAAACTTTGAAGTACGATCATAAGAGTATTGAAGCCAAATGGCAGCAGCGATGGGAAGAAGCAGGCATTTTCCATGCCGAAGAAAATAGCAGCAAGAAAAAGTTCTATGCCCTGATCGAATTCCCCTATCCTTCCGGACAGGGACTCCATGTAGGCCACCCCAGATCCTATACCGCACTGGATATTATTTCAAGAAAGCGCAGACAGCAGGGCTATAACGTACTGTATCCGATCGGCTGGGACGCTTTTGGCCTGCCGACAGAAAACTATGCCATCAAAAACCATGTTCACCCGAAAATTGTTACTGCAAAAAATGTTGCCCGCTTCAAGGGTCAGCTGAAAGCACTGGGGATTTCCTTTGACTGGAACAGAGAAATCAATACAACTGACCCGAAATATTACAAGTGGACACAGTGGATTTTCTTACAGCTCTTCAAACACGGACTGGCATATAAAAAAGAAATGGCGGTCAACTGGTGTACATCTTGTAAGTGCGTACTGGCAAACGAGGAAGTTGTCAACGGCGGCTGCGAACGCTGCGGCAGCGAAGTTGTCAGAAGGGTAAAATCCCAGTGGATGCTGAAAATTACCGCTTATGCTGACCGCCTCATCAATGATCTGGATCTGGTGGATTATCCCGACAGAGTAAAGGCACAGCAGAAAAACTGGATCGGACGCTCTGCCGGTGCGGAAGTAGACTTTACCACCACAACAGGCGACACGCTGACGGTTTATACCACCCGTCCGGACACGCTCTTCGGTGCAACCTATATGGTTATTTCTCCGGAACACCCGCTGATCGGCAAGCTCTCCGGCGTTATCACCAACATGGACGAGGTAAAGGCCTATCAGGAAGCCGCCGCGAGAAAGTCTGACTTTGAGCGTACCGAAGTTGCAAAGGACAAGACAGGTGTGCGCCTGAACGGTGTGGAAGCCATCAACCCTGTCAACGGCAGACAGATTCCGATTTTTATTTCTGACTATGTACTGGTGTCCTATGGTACAGGCGCGATTATGGCTGTACCGGCACATGATACCCGTGACCATGATTTCGCAAAGAAATTTGACCTGCCGATCATCGAGGTTGTCAGGGGCGGCGAAAACGTACAGGAAGAAGCGTTTACCGACTGTGCGACAGGCGTTCTGGTCAATTCCGGCTATCTGGACGGACTTTCCGTTGAAGAGGCAAAGAAAAGGATCATCGAAGAACTCGAAAAGACCGGCAAAGGCCATGCAAAGGTCAACTTCAAGCTGAGGGACTGGGTATTCTCCCGTCAGCGCTACTGGGGCGAGCCGATCCCGATTGTACATTGTCCGTGCTGCGGTGCGGTTGCACTGCCTGAAAGCGAACTCCCGCTTGAACTGCCCGATGTAGAGAGCTACGAGCCGACAGACAACGGCGAATCCCCGCTGGCAAAGATAACAGACTGGGTAAATACAAAGTGTCCGAAGTGCGGCGGCGATGCAAAGCGTGAAACCGACACCATGCCGCAGTGGGCAGGTTCTTCATGGTACTTTCTGCGCTATATGGACCCGCACAATGACGAGGCACTGGCAAGTCCGGAAGCACTGAATTACTGGTCACCGGTAGACTGGTACAACGGAGGCATGGAACACACAACCCTGCATTTGCTGTACAGCCGTTTCTGGCACAAGTTCCTGTATGACATCAAGGTTGTTCCCACGCCGGAGCCTTATGCAAAGCGTACCAGTCACGGTATGATTCTGGGCGAGAACGGCGAAAAGATGAGCAAGTCAAGAGGAAATGTCGTCAATCCTGATGACATTGTGGATACCTTCGGCGCAGATACGATGCGTCTGTTTGAAATGTTCATCGGTGACTTTGAAAACGCCGCACCGTGGAATTCAAGCAGCATCAAGGGCTGCCGCCGCTGCATCGAGCGTTTCTGCGGTCTGGAGGGCATCATCAAAGGCGAGGCAATGCGTCCGGAGATGGAAGGTGCTTTCCATAAGGCAATCAAGAAGGTCGGAGAGGACATCGAAACACTGAAGTTCAACACAGCGATTGCCGCACTCATGGCATTGATTAACGATATCTATGCAGCCGGTTCCGTCACGAAGGAAGAGCTGAAAATCTTCACGATTCTGGTAAGCCCCTTTGCGCCTCATGCGGCGGAAGAAGTCTGGGAGCAGGCAAAGCTGGGAGAAGGTTTCGTATCCCGTGCAGAATGGCCCGCTTATGATGAAAGCAAGTGTACAGAGGATTCTGTGGAAATTGCCGTACAGGTCAACGGAAAGATTCGTGACAAAATCACCGTTCCCGCCGACATTGACCAGACAGGCGCGGTTGCCGCTGCAAAAGCCTCCGCAAAGGCAGCAGCTTTCCTCGACGGAAAAACCATCGTCAAGGAAATCTATGTCAAGGGTAAGCTGGTAAACATCGTAGTAAGATAATAACTGTCTGTTCACAGGCACAAAAAGACCGAACCAACGACAATGAAGTCAAAGGTTCGGTCTGTTTTTGTCATTCTTCCTCCGCCTGACGCTTAGCGGCGAGTTTGTTGTAATAGCTGCGGATACTCCGCATTTCTTCGGTGGTCAGTTCACGCCACTTGCCCGGCTGGAGCATTCCCAGCTTGACAGGCCCGATGGCGGTGCGTTTCAGGCGGGCTACCTCCAGCCCCAGCGCTTCACACATCTTGCGTATCTGACGGTTGCGGCCTTCCTCCAAAACGATTTCCAGAACGGTGCGTTCCTTCTCTGCGGTAATTACTCTGACAGATGCCGGCATGGATTTTCTGCCGTCAATGACCACGCCCGTTGTCAGGGCTGTCAGCTGTTCCTCGCTGATGCGGGGGTGTACAGTGACACGGTAGGTTTTCGCAAAGTGGGTGGAGGGGTGGCTGATCATGTTGGCGAAATCACCGTCATTCGTCATGAAAAGCATTCCTTCCGAGTCCCTGTCCAGACGGCCTACGGGGAACAGGCGCGCGGGAACTTCGTCGATCAGCTCCGCTACACATTTGCGCCCGCCCTCGTCATTCATGGTGGTGATGAAGCCGCGCGGCTT
>CADCQO010000217.1 GCA_902803585.1 uncultured Ruminococcus sp. | reverse complement strand
CGATTCCTTTGTGATTGTCAAAAAAAAACCGGGCAAAAAACTGTGCAATTTGCACAACGAATCTTCAAAATTCGACTCCTTTGGTGCAACCAGATTGCACTTTTCAGGTCTATTTGGGTTGATTTCCTAAAAAAGCCCAAAAATTTTATGTGCAAATCGTAAAAAGATGATTACAAACTTGTTACAAATCGTTATTTTTTTCATACTATCGCTTATCATTCACAAATTTTCCATTGAAATGAAAAAAAACCTGATTTTATCAGTATTTCCTGACTTGTCAAAAACAATCCAGAAAATTGTCCGGCACGGTGTTTTTTGGCAAAAAACAGGGAATTATCATCACAAAATCAATCCTCTGAGAAAATATTGTTCACGATTTTTTGGGCTATCCGGCTTTTTTCCGCACTTTTCGCATATTTCTTTCAAAACAGTGCTTTTTTCGTCACCGTGCTATATTTTCCGATTGATATTTACAAAAAGAAACAAATCGTTACATCTTTGAAAATATTTTATGAATTTCTGTTATATCTCTTCCCCCGCCCCGTACAGATATATCTGATTTGACGGGCAGAAATCTGCCGGTACAAAAAAACAGACCGGACACTGCTTTTCAAGCAATGATCCGATCTGTTCTGAGGGTATCATTCTGCATTTCTGAACGTCAGGCTTAATCTTCCAGCACCTGTTTAAATGTTTCCATCACATATTGTGCTTCATCATCAGTCATTTTTGAATAGAGCGGAAGACTGATTTCATTTTTATACATATCGTAGGCATTCGGAAAATCCTGAATGTCGTAGCCCATGCGCTTATAGGCAGTCATCATGGGCAGGGGCTTGTAGTGGACATTCGCCGCTACACCGTTTTCCGCCAGTCTGCGGATAATTTCGTTGCGGTAATCTTCCTCCTGCCACATCAGCTTGACAAGGTAGAGATGCCCGCTCGAAGTAAAGGTGTCGCCGTAATGCTGGAGTACAGAAACACTCTGATCTGAAAGTTCACGGTTGTAGTATTCGATCAGCTTCCGCCTGCGTCTGAGCATCGCCGGAAAACGCCGGAGCTGTGCAATGCCGATGGAAGCCATGATATCGGTCATATTGCATTTATAGAAAGGGCCTGCAATATCATATTCCCACGAGCCGAGCTGTACTTTGGAAAGAGCGTCCTTTGTCTGACCGTGCAGGGTCAGGAGCATAAACTGACGGTACAGTTCATCGCTGTCAATGTCAGGGTGCTTGATCCATGTAACAGCGCCGCCCTCGCCGGTAGTGAGATTTTTGACGGCATGGAAGGAAAAAGCGGTAAAATCGGCAAGTACACCCGTCTTTTTGAGGTTTCGTTTCGCGCCGAGTGAATGTGCCGCGTCTGCTATGATAACAGCTCTGCCGAAAATTTCCTGCAGCGGCCCGAAAGGAATAAAGACATTCTTTCGGCTCATGACAGCGTCATAGATTTTATCATAGTCACATGGCACTCCGCCGACATCTACGGGAATAACCGCCTTTGTACGGCTGTTGATAAGATAAGGCAGTCTTTCATAATCTATCTGTATGGTATGAGGGGCGCAGTCAATCATTACCGGTGTAGCACCGACATGGCACACTGCGCTTGCTGTTGCTGTATAGGTATAAGCCGGTACAATGACCTCATCGCCCTTGCGAATCCCCAGCAATCTCAATGTCATCTCCAAAGCAGAGGTGCAGGAGTCCGTACAGACGGTTCTGTCACTCATACAATAAGCCGTCAGCTGGTTCTCAAACCGTTTGGTTTTAGGACCTGTTGTGATCCAGCCGCTTTTTAATGTATCGACTACTTCGTTAATTTCCTCCTCACCGATATCAGGCGGAGAAAACGGTATATTCATCATAACAATCTTCCTTCCTTCGGCGTCTGCCCTCTTACTTTTTCATTCCTGCTTTTACAGCTGATTCTGCAGTTTAGCCGCCTTCAGTGTATTTTTCATCAGCATCGCAATTGTCATAGGGCCGACACCGCCAGGAACAGGTGTAATAAAGGAGGCTTTTGGTGCAACCTCTTCAAAGTCGACATCGCCGCAGAGCTTGCCGTTTTTATCACGGTTAATGCCGACATCCAGTACAACAGCACCCTCTTTGACCATATCCGCCTTGACAAACTTCGGCTTGCCGACAGCCGCTACCAGAATATCGGCTGAAGCACAGATTTCCTTCAGGTTTTTAGTACGGCTGTGACAAATGGTAACTGTGCCGTTTTCATGCAGGAGAAGCATTGCCATCGGTTTGCCTACGATGTTGCTTCTGCCGATGACAACACAATTTTTGCCGCTGACTTCAATACCTGCGGAATGTATCAGCTCCATAACACCCGCCGGCGTACAGGGCAGAAAATCGTAATCGCCTATCATGATTTTACCGACATTGGAGGGGTGGAATGCGTCGACATCTTTTGTCGGAGAAATCGCATTGATGACAGCTTTTTCATCAAGATGTGCCGGCAGGGGAAGCTGACAGAGAATGCCGTCAATGTCCGGCTTGCTGTTCAGCTTGCTGATGAGTGCAAGAAGCTCTTCCTGTGTGGTTTCGGCAGGAAGTGCGTATTCCTCTGAAATGAAGCCTACCTCCTCACACGCCTTTTTCTTATTGTTGACATAGACTCTTGAAGCGGGATCATCGCCTACAATAATCACTGCCAGACCGGGAGTAATGCCCATTTCGGCAAGCTGCTCGCATTCTTTGCGGACTTCTTCCCTGACTTTTGCGGAAACTTCCTTTCCACTGATAATTGTTGCCATTGTGTACACTCCTTTATTTTCAGAATTCGTTGATATAGTTTATATTTCCTCCGCATCTTTTGATACGGTATCAGCCGGCATTTCATCTGAAATATTTTCAGCCGTTTTCTCCGGAACGCTTTTTTCTGTTTCCGGCACTGTTTCTTCCGGAACGCTTTCTGCTGTTTCCGGCACTGTTTCTTCCGGAACACTTTCTGCTGTTTCCGGCACTGTTTCTTCCGGAACGCTTTCTGCTGTTTCCGGCACTGTTTCTTCCGGAACGCTTTTTTCTGTTTCCGGCACTTTATCGCCTGCCTTTGCGGTACGTTTGCGGAACACGACCAGCAGTACAATACCGACAATTGCCGTAACCGCCGCCAGAACCTGCGACACTCTCAGACCAAAAATCGGTGTATACAGGCTGTCCGTCCGCAGACCTTCGACAAGCATTCTTTCCAGTCCGTACCACACGAGATACAGCAGAAATATCTGTCCGTCATATCTGCGCCATTTACGGCTGAAAAGGTACAGCAGGCCAAAGCCCAGCAAACACCACAGCGACTCGTACAGAAAACAGGGATGTACGCCTGCCCCTTCTGTGTTCTCGCTCACCATGCGCCACGGGAGATCGGTCGGTGTACCGAAAGCCTCCTGATTGAAGAAGTTTCCCCAGCGTCCGAGTCCCTGACCGATAAGAAAACCCATAACGGTTATATCGAGAATTGCCGCTACCGGCAGTTTTTTGATTTTCGCCACAATACCGCCGCCAAGCAGTCCGCCGATCACACCGCCGTAAATCGCCAATCCGCCGTTATGAATAGCGAATAATTCCTCTGTATGATGGCTGTAATAATCCCATCTGAACAGCACATAATAGAGTCTTGCACCGATGATGCCGCAGACCAGACCGACCAGTACGCAGTCAATAAAACCGTTGGTGTCGATGCCGAACCGCTTCAGGTTTTTCAGTGCAAAGCCCAGCGCCAGCAAAAAACCGATGCCGATAATGACCCCGTACCAATACACCTGAAAACTGCCCAGAGAGAAAGCGACAGGATTGATTTCAAAAGTCCACCCCAGACCGGGGAATTCCACATGATACATGATATTCCGTTACTGAAAACTTATAAAAAGTTATAAAAACAACTTTTATGTTCCATTCCTTGTTCCTCGTGTCCATTTTCGACATTCAATCT
>CADCQO010000216.1 GCA_902803585.1 uncultured Ruminococcus sp. | reverse complement strand
AGATTGAATGTCGAAAATGGACACGAGGAACAAGGAATGGAACATAAAAGTTGTTTTTATAACTTTTTATAAGTTTTCAGTAACGGAGCTTATGAATAAAAGCGCGATCAGAAAATTGAGAAGGAAGTTTGCACTGATAGCTTTTGTGTCCTTTATGGGAATCATGCTTGTGATGGGCACGATGATCTATCTGTTCAACCTGTATACGACAAATAAACAGATTCGTGCGGTTCTGAACTATATCGTGGAGAATGACGGCGATATTTCCAAGAAGGATCCTGAAGAACAGGAACGGGAGGAAGAAAAATCGCAGAATGAATTTGACAGATTTCTGACAGATGTTTTCGGAACAGGAGTAAGCGACTCGCCTGAACTGCGTTACCGTACACGCTATTTTTCCGTCAAGTTTACGATGGAGAAGAATATTTTATGGAAGAACACCAACAATGTTGCTGCCATTACGACAGAGGAAGCCGAAGACTATGCGTTTCAGGCGCTGCTGGCCGGACAGACCTACGGAACATATGACCGCTATACCTATCAGATCGAAGAGTTCGACAACGGGGCGCTGGTCGTGTTTGTAGACTGTGAACAGCAGCACGCAGTCAGTAAACGTCTGCTGAATATCATTCTGGGGTTTGTCGCTGTGGGTGCAGTAGCAATGTTTATATTGGTCACACTTTTGTCCAAGCGTATGATACAGCCGGAAATCCGCAATGCAGAACGTCAAAAGCAGTTTATCACCAATGCAGGGCATGAACTCAAAACGCCGCTGGCGGTAATCCGTGCCAACACCGAACTGGAAATGATGCTCAGCGGTGAAAACGAGTGGAATCAGTCTACTTTGCGTCAGACAGAGCAGATGACCAAGCTCATACAGGATCTTATCATGATTGCCCGTGCAGATGAAACCGGCGAAACGGAAAGCTATACAGATGTCGATATTTCCGCCGCTGTCAGAGAAGCTGCTGACAGTCTGTCACCGTTGGCACAGCAGGCAGACAAGACCATGAAGCTCGATATTGCCGATGGCATTATCCTGCGGTCACAGGAGGGGCATATCAGGCAGCTGGCTGCTTTGTTGATCGACAATGCGATCAAGTACTGCGATGATAACGGAACAATCGTAACCGAACTGTCTGCCAAAGGAAAAAATATCCGTCTGGTTGTTGCCAATGACTATAAAAAAGGTGCGGGAGTGGATTACAACCGTTTCTTTGAAAGGTTCTATCGTGCGGAGGAATCGCATGGTGGCGAAAAGAGCGGTTATGGCATCGGTCTGTCAATTGCTGAATCTATTGTCAAGCGTTACAGGGGCAGTATCAACGCTTCGTGGAGCAGCGGCATGATACGTTTTACCTGCATTTTACGCAGTGAATAACCATACTGCATTATGAGGAGAAAGGAAAGTCTGTGCACAATGGAAAGTTACGAGGAGTTTTTGCAGAGAATCGGAAAGTTTGAACAGGAAGAACTGTGTGTGGGAGAGGGGAATTTTCAGACGAGCGAGAAGGTTCATAAAAAAGTTTTTCCTGACAATACATTCCGTCCCTACTACGGGGATACCGTTGTATTTGATCTGGACAGCCGTACAAAAAAGAGAATCGACAGAATGATAGATACATTGTATGCGGCTGTACCGGAATGTTTCTGTGAACGGCTGACTGCCTGTACTCTGCACATGACTCTGCACGACCTGAGTGCATCTGAAAACAAGGAAGAAGCGGCTGCGGCGGCTTTTGACAATGAAATCGGACTGCTGCGCTTATTGCAGGAAGAACCCCTGAAAGCCCAATTCATCAAAATGCGCCCGCACTTTGCGGTGAATATGCTGGGGACTTCGTTAGTGCTGGCATTGGTGCCGGACAGCAGGGAACAATGGGAGAAACTGCAGGTTTTGTATGATTTTCTCAGCCGCATCAGACAATGCCCTTATCCGTATCTTACCCCGCACGTTACATTGGCGTACTACAATTACAGCGGGTTCGGGGAGGAATCTGTACAAAAGCTGAAAGAAACTGTTGAGGAAATCAACCGTCAGCCTTCCTTCGATATTATTCTCAACACACAGAGGCTGTTCTATCAGAAGTTTGTCGACATGAACAGCTATTTCTCCGTGTTCCGCCTGTCGGGAAACTGAATTTTCATTCTTTCCCGCCCATACATTTTTCATACAGCATTTCAAGCCGTTCTTCTTCGGAAGAGCGGTTTTTTCGTCCGCCGTGTGTTTCAAGATAACGCATACCGAGCTTTTCGATGACACGCTGAGAAGCATAGTTTTCGCTGTCACATTCTGCGATGAACCGGCAAATGCTATAGTTTTTGTGGAAATACTGCATCAGTCCCTCAGCGGCTTCTGCGGCAAAGCCCCTGCCACGATATTCCCGCCGGATAATCCAGCCCAGTTCACCGCTGCCCTCCAGTCCTTCAAAATACAGGGTAACTTGTCCGATATGTTTTCCCTGATACAGTACGGCAAAGTCCAGAAAATCGGGCTGTGCCTTTTCAAACTGTAGGGTATTGTCTTTCAGGTAGGCGTTCAGTTCTTCTATTGTGTCCATCGGAAAGTAGACCATCATGTCAATATGCTGACTGCCAATGGCGTAGGCGGCGGCAGTAGAGAGAAAATCGGCAGTAAGAGGGACTAAAGTGAGATTTTTTGTTTCTATTATCATCAAATCACCTGCTTTCGGAATCGGATTTTCGGTACAGACAAAAATTTCTGACAACAAGCCTATCGTATCATTCCCGTTTCTTTGTGTCAACCATTTCAGCCAAAAACCGAGGTATGTTCTCCGGCTGTCATATCTGAATATTAAAAAAGACTCCCCTGTTTCTGGACATTGAGATGGGGAGTCCGCTGTGCTATTTCTTGTTTCTTTTCTTCGGCGCAGGCAACTCGTCCGACATGGCAGTCAATAACTTCGCCAAAAAATCTTTGTTGTCTATCTCTTCAACCAACAGCATTTCTTTTGCGCCCTGATACGGCAGTTCAAGCGGTGCGTCCGGCATAAGTTCTCTGGCGGATTGTGTGGGTTTGACAAGAAATCTGTCGTCGTAAATACCGCCGATGATTTTTCCCTGAAAGTAGATGATGTATTCTCCCATCATTGCCCTGTAAGATATTTCACTCAAACCGGACAGCTGTTCTAACACAAAGTTCAGATATTGTTTGCTGGAAGCCATTGTTTACACCCCGCAGTTCTGATTGATCACGCCACACATATACTTCCATAGCAGCGCAGGCAAGTACAAAAACGATATTTTTCTGAAAAATGGAGTTTCAGGCTGGACTGCATGAAAGAAAAGGGCTGCCGGTAAAAGCAGTCCTTTACTGTTTGTCTTCAATCCATTTTGCGATTTTCGGAATATCTTCTTCCATAATACCGTGATAGTCGTTGTCGTGAGAAATAAATGTACAGTTCGTTGTATCTTTCAGCTTTTCGTATACTTTTTCGGCTCTTCCCTAAAATCCGTGGGTAAGAACCGATAAAAAGTGAATAAAACAAAGCGTCACGAAGCTCCACGTGATATACTTGAAGTT
>CADCQO010000215.1 GCA_902803585.1 uncultured Ruminococcus sp. | reverse complement strand
GTAGATTGAATGTCGAAAATGGACACGAGGAACAAGGAATGGAACATAAAAGTTGTTTTTATAACTTTTTATAAGTTTTCAGTAACGGGAAAAAATCATGAATTCATATGTTACAGGTACAATGATAAAACGCCTGCGTGAGGAAAGAAAACTCACTCAGGAACAGCTCGCCCACAAAATGAATGTCAGTGCAAAAACAATTTCCAAATGGGAAACCGGCAGAGGTTATCCGGACATTTCCATAATCGAACAGCTCGCCGCTCATCTTGGTGTTTCCATTATAGAGCTGTTTGCCGGTGAAAATGTTTCCAACACAAACCGGTCATTCAATATGCTGCGTACAAAATTTTATGTCTGTCCCATCTGCGGAAATGTCATTTACAGTACCGGAGAAGCTGTCATCAGCTGCTGCGGCATCGTTCTTCCGGCTTCCGAACCCGAACCAGCTGACGAAGAACACCATATTGTTATTGAACAGATCGAAGATGATTACTATGTTACCGTGTCACACGAAATGACCAAAACACATTACATTTCGTTCATTGCCGCTTTCAAAGATAACGGATGTGAAATCGTCAAGCTGTATCCGGAAGGCAATGCTCACGCCCGATTCAAAATCAGCCGGACAAGATACCTTTACTTTTACTGCAACCAGCATGGTCTGTTCAAAATGAAAGTAAACCCGATGAACAAATAGCTAAAAACGCTCTCTTTCGGAATTTCTCGGCTTTCCGGTTATTCTTCTCTCATCGTTCTCCGGATACGGCTGAGGGATTCCGGCGTAATGCCCAGATAGGTTGCAATATGCTTCTGCGGCACACGATCACACAGCTGCGGATGATGCTTTCTGAAATACAAATAACGCTCGGTTGCATTTTCTGTCAGAAAGCTGCTTTCACGGTATATCTTGTAATGCAGGGCCTTCTCCAGCAGACCGATCCAGATCGTTTTAAGACTGTCGCTGCTCATAATCAGGCTTTTCAGTTCACGGACATCAAACAGCATGAGAGTGGAACCGTCCACTGTTTCCCACATACATATGTGGTCGGACAGTCCCATCATTCCTTCATCTATGCACATACCCCCGCCAAAACCGAAACCCCGTGTAATATCATTGCCGTCACCGTCGATATAATAGCAGCGCACAATTCCATCAAGAACAAAGGCAGTCTGCTGCGCCTTATCACCGATGCTTTTCAGAGTTGTACCTTTCGGAAACACCTTAAACTGTGCAAGCTCCACAGCCTTGCTCAGAATTTCTTCATCAAAGCATATGCCATTCTGATCTGCAAGCATTTTAAGCTGCATAATAATGCTTTCTTTATTCATTATCTCATACCTCCGCTCATAACGATAAGATAGATAATACCCACAAGATTAGCACCGGCATGAGGTATCATCGAAGAGATCATGTGACCGCTTTTTTTGTATGACCATGTCCAGATCAGTCCTGCAAAAAACGAAAATCCGAAATTGTACCAGTCAAGCAGCCCAAACAGTATATTAAAAAGAAGCAATGCTTTTGTTTCACCTAAAACCGAACCAACAAAGCTTTTTGCAAATCCTCTGAAATATATCTCCTTGCAGATACCGCTGACGAAAACCAACGAAATAATTTTCATGATTGTTGTTCCGATCGAAGTATCGGTATCATTGAATGCAAGCTCCGATCTGCCTGCGGCAAAGACAAAGCTATATACCAAAGATATAATCAGTGATGCAGCAAGAGCCGCCAAACCCAGAAGAATATCCCTGCCAAGTGTCTTTTTTTCAGCGATTTCCTTTTTCAGACAAATGCCGCTTTGATGATAGAGCAGAATGGCAAAAGGCAAAAGAACCAGATTCCCTAAAATGAGTATCAGACAGTAGGCATTCATATTTGCGTTTGCGTATGTAGCAATATCAAAAATATTCATTCCCTGACGATAGCCGCCTATTGCCATCAATACTTCAAAGCCTGCAGCAAAAAGAGTGAGTACAGTTGTAATTGTAAGTGCTGTCTTTGCGAATGTGAATTTGTTTTCGTTCATTTCTATCAACCGTTACTGAAAACTTATAAAAAGTTATAAAAACAACTTTTATGTTCCATTCCTTGTTCCTCGTGTCCATTTTCGACATTCAATCT
>CADCQO010000214.1 GCA_902803585.1 uncultured Ruminococcus sp. | reverse complement strand
TCCGGCTGTTTAATGTCGGTAATTTTGAGAACGGCACTTTTACCCTGAATGATTCCTTCACACCGTCCGGTGTGGTCATCAGCGGATTAAAAGAGGCTTCACAGGCACAGGAAGCAGCAGAAAAGCTGACAGCTTACGCAGTCGATAACCAGAAGGCTTTCAGCAGCGTCCTGCTTGATGCCGAAGGTACAGGAAAGTTTGATTCTCTTGAAGCAAACGGAACACTCTATCTGCTGACACAGGCTCCCGATTCTTTTACAGATATCGTAAAAATCAGCCCCATGCTGGTGGTGCTGCCTTATCAGAATACAGAAGGCGAATCAGTTGTTCATGCAAAGCTCGCAGCAAAATATGAGGATCTCCGCAAAGAGCCTGAAGAAGGCGCTGTTATTCTCAGCAAGGTCAGCCCCGATGGTGATGTGCTGGAAGGTGCGGAATTCCGCTTCGAATTCAAAAAGTATGATACGCTTGGTCTGCTGAAAGAAGGCGATGAAGGCGTTTTCAAAGATGATAACGGTCTGTATTACTGGGAAGTAGTGTATGAGAAACTGACAACCAATGTTTACGGTCAGCTTTCCGTAGAGCATCTGCCCTTTGGTGTGTATCGTTTTGTAGAAACCAAAGCACCGCAGGGATTTGAGATCAAGAATCCTATTACAGAGGTTGTTGTTAACCAGAAGGGCACGGTTACACATGACAATGAGGTTTCTGAGCGTTATGTTCCAGCTGAAGGTTACGCAAAGCTCCTGACGGTAGAAAACGCACCGGTTCAGATTTCTCATCCGGAATCCAGCGAGCCGGAGTCCAGCCAGCCGGAGTCCAGCCAGCCTCAGCCGAGTAAGCCCAGCCAGCCCAGCGACAACACAAAAACCGGTGACTCAGCCGGAAAATATATCGTTGTCGGCGTGGTAGTAGGCGTTTCACTGGTAGCAGTCATTCTTCTGATTGTTCTGGGCAAAAAGGGCAAGAACAACAAAGATGATGATGACGACGAATAATGATGTATAAGCGAATGCGGATGCTGAAAACGGTATCCGCATTTTCTGTATTTTTCGGGGGGGCGGTGCTGTGCTGGTGACAGTAAATGAAAATCACAGGGATATATGGGAGCGTCTGAAAACGGCAGACCGTCCGGTTATACTGTATGGTACTGGAAACGGTGCGGATAAAATACTGGACGAACTGGAACGCATAGGAGTAAAGGTGCAGGACGTGATGGTCAGCGATGATTTCGCAAGAGGTCAGGTTTTCCGTGATTTTCGTGTAAAGAATCTTTTCACGCTGGAACAGATTTATCAGGATCCGGTCATTCTCATTGCATTCGGCTCACAGCGTCCGGAAGTAATGGAGAATATTTTTTCACTGGCGGAAAAACATACGGTTCTTTGTGCAGACGTGCCTGTTTATGGGGACAATATTTTCAATACCGCTTTCTATGTTCAGTATGCGGCAGAGATACAAAAGGCATATGACTGCTTTGAGGACAGCTTTTCGAGGAAAACCTTTGAAAATATCATCAGGTTCAGGCTCAGCGGTGAGTTGTCCTGCCTGCAGGAAGTTTATGCGGATAAAGAAAAGGTTTTTCGGGAGATTCTGTGTCTTGGTACGCAGGAAAGCTATCTTGATCTGGGGGCATATCGCGGCGATACGATTGACGAATTTCTGCATTTTACGGGCGGAAAGTATCGGGAGATCGTGGCTCTGGAACCGGATAACAAGACATACGGCAAGCTGATACAGCATACCGCCCGTATGCAGAATACACGGTGTTTTTGTATGGGTATCTGGAGTGAAAACACGGATCTGTGTTTTGACGGCTCGCTGGGAAGAGGCTCGTCTGTCCGGAAGGACGGAAAATCGGCAGTACCCGTTACAACGATTGACACACTTTTCCGCAAACGTCCGCTGACCTATCTGAAAATAGATGCAGAGGGCGCAGAAGCGGAAGCACTGGCGGGAGGGGAAACAGTCATCAGGCGTGACAAGCCCAGAATGAATATGGCGCTGTACCACCGCAGTGAGGACATTTTCCGTCTGCCCCTGATGCTGAAAAGTATCCGTCCGGATTACCGCCTGTATATCCGTCAGCACCCCCATATTCCTGCATGGGATCTGAATTTGTATGCTATATAGCAGGCACAAAAGGCGGTTTTTCGGCATAATATGGTGGAGGAGTGGATAGTATGAATGCGTGTGAATTAACGGCTTCGATTACAGCTGTTGCCAATGCCATTTCCTGTCGGCTGAACGATGAAGAGCTGAATATCCTTGCTCTGGTGCTGACACAGCTGGGCGATACTCTGGCAACGATCGCCGCACAGCGGTCGTTATGCACGTCATCGGAGCACAGCGGATAAAATGCCGGATACAGCGAACAGACCGAACCCGTGATGCGGAAACATCAGAGGTTCGGTCTGTTTTTTTAATCTGAATGGGCGGGGGGGAGCCTTCCGGAAGTGCCGGAAAAGCGCCTGACTGCTCACTGCTTTTTTTTCTGTATCCGATCAAGGATTTTTTCTGACAGCGGGATAATGACTGCGAAAACGGCAGCGTAAAACGGAGCCGCAAGTGCTTTCCACCAGACATCTGTACTGTTGTCCAATCGCAGAATGCCAAAGCCATAGATCATCACCAGCCAGAACTGACACTGTCCCAGAGCCGCACCATAAACAGCGCCGCTCAGCGGATTTTTCGTCCGCAGGCAAATGATGAGTCCCCCGACAGCGTAAATGGCAGGAATCATGACCCATGCCGGTGCGGGAAAAACAAAATTCTTCTGAAGAACAGGTTCATCGCTGACGCAGGCAATGCCGCACAGCTCTGAAAGTACGCACAGAACGCCTCCGACAGCAAACAGTATCAGACAAATCGTTGGCTTTGCTTTGATTTTGTAAAAGTCCAGACGGTTCATTAGAAAGTTATCCCTTCTTTTTAAAGCCGTCTTTGAGAGAAACGCTTCTGTTAAAAATAAGGTGTTCGGGTGAACTGTCCTTATCGGCGCAGAAGTAGCCCAGACGCATGAACTGATAGCGGGAAGCGGCGGTTGCTTCGGCAACAAAGCGTTCTGCCTTGCAGTTTTGGCGAATAGTCAGGCTGTTCGGGTTGATGTAGTCCAGAAAGTTCTTGTCGCCTGTATCCGGTTCAGGGTCGGTGAAAAGGTTTTCGTAAAGGCGTACTTCTGCATCAACATAGTTTTCAGCATCTACCCAGTGAATGGTACCTCTGACCTTTCTTCCATCAGGTGTGTCGCCGCCGCGTGTCGCAGGGTCATATTCGGCGTAAACCTCGGTGATATTGCCGTTTTCGTCCTTCATACAGCCGGTACACTTCACGATATAAGCGGATTTGAGGCGTACTTCG
>CADCQO010000213.1 GCA_902803585.1 uncultured Ruminococcus sp. | reverse complement strand
ACTTCAAGTATATCACGTGGAGCTTCGTGACGCTTTGTTTTATTCACTTTTTATCGGTTCTTACCCACGGATTTTAGGGAAGAGCCACATATTTCTGCTGTTTTGTGCTATTGCAATTCCCGTTACGGCGAGAGCGGCGCATGCTGCCAGAGAACCGATCATGAGTATAATTTTTCTGTGTGGTTTTTCAGGTCGTTCAGCCTTTTCAAGCAGTTCAGTTTCTACATTTCCAATGCTGTCCAACAAATCAGATACTGTCATAATAATCCCTCCGTTTCCAGACGTTCATGAAGTTTTTTTCGCATTCTCATCAGCATAGATTTCACTTTGCTTTCCGAAAATCCGTATTGTACAGCAATTTGCCTGACAGATTTTGCATACCAGTACCGATGCAAAAATACTTTTTGTTCCGTATGGTTCAGTCCCCTGACAAAGTCATTGATTGTCTTGTTCAAAAGCTTTTTTTCCATTTCGCTGCATGGATTGCCTTCCGGGGCGATACATTCCGAAAGTTCTTCCAGTACTCTGGGCAGTTCACCGCTGCCCCGTTTTTCAGCGGTCTTTTTTCTCCATTTGTCAATAGAAATACACCTTGTCAGCCTGCCCAGAAAAATTTTGAAAATATCGGGTCTGTGGGGCGGTATTTTATTCCATGCTTCGAGATAGGTGTCATTGACACTTTCTTTTGCATCTTCCTGATTATGTAGAATCCCCTCTGCAATTGCATAGCAGTATGTGCCGTATCTTTTGTCTGTTGCATTGATAGCCTGTTCGTTTCTGTCCCAATACATTTTGATGATTTGTTCATCGTCCATAGGCAGTCCCTCCTCAAAAAGACTTTCTATATAATATATCGTAATCTTTCGTCATTGGTTGCACGGGTAAAGGAATATTTTTGATTTTCTGACCTTTCAAGGGACAAACGGCTTTCATCGTTGAGCATATGAAACAGAAAAATGTTCCTGCAGTCACGAAGAAACTTTTTAGTTTCGTATGGCTGCAGGACGATAACAGCATCAAGGTGCATTTCTCTCACAAACATGATAAGAGCTGCCGTACACATACCTCGTACAGCAGCCCTTTTCGTCAGTATCAATTTGTTTGTCAGCATTTTTGCCGACAGTTTCTGTAATGGGTTATAAAATTTTGCTGCATTCTTGTCCGAATATTTCCTGTGATGCTCTTAATACGGAGCATAGAAAGATTCAGGATACTTGAAAATTTCTTTCATGCTGTTTCTGTCACTCAGCGGGCTGGACTCACTTGTTACCGCAAAATCACTCACGATATTCAGACTGTCCAGACTGTTGAATTTCTGAGAAAACTCTTTCAGCTCCATGAATTCTTCTCCGACATTGAAAATATTTTTGATACGATAGAATTGATACAGCACATCATAGGTATTATCCGCACTGACAAGCCACCAGTAATGCTGTGATATCAGCTGCTGGTTGTTAAAACCGTAACGTCCGTGCTGATCGATTTTAAATACGCCGAAACCGTCCGCCTGCTGCAGCTGGTTATTCTGAATGGTTGTTAACTCAAACAACAAGCCAGTGGCACTTGACTGTACCGAACGTGAGGAAAAAATACCCAGATTGCCGTCACCGTCCACATACAATTCTTCTGTTACTTCCGAATGCCTGCCGATGTCAGCACCTGCTACACGGATATACTTCCCAAAATCATCGTAGTTCTGATACTCACGAATCTGTCCGTCAGTGTATTTGACAATTTTTAAAGCAATGCCCTGTTTGGGATTATCGACAGCATAACCGCCGGATCCCTGACTATGTATTCCGCAGTAATACTGGATAACCAGTTCAGGGCTGCCGTCAAGGTTGAAATCATCTATCTTGTAGTTGTTGACCTTCCATGTCTTCGTGTAACCGTCCGAATACTGATAAACTATCTCGCCTTCCTTCTGCATAGAGGCGGCATACTCCTGCAGCGCATTCCGTTCCTTTTCCGATTCGCTCAACGTGCTTTGCTGTGAAGGCTGTTCCGGTTCAGAAGGTACTTCAGGTTTTGAAGAAATTTCCGGTTGGGAAGGTGCTTCAGGCTTTGAGGAGATTTCGGATACAGAAGATACAGCAGGAACATCGGTGGTGCCTGTTACCTGTTTCTGGTAATCTTTAAGATAGTATTTTCTGTCGCTGATATCACTGTCATAGAAACAAAGTCCTGTGATGAGAAATTCTCCGGAAGCAGTTCGTCCTACGGTGTAATTCTTTTCGACAAACAATTCCTTGACATTCCGCCATGAGCTGACATCACACTGACCATAATCATTGTTGCCCGCCGCAACCACAGTTCCATCACTCTTTAAAGCGACCGTGTGCATTTTGCCCGCATAGACAGCGACAACATCTGTCCACTCTCCTACATCACACTGACCAAACTTGTTGCTTCCCGTTGCAGCGACACGGCCGTCTTTCTGCAGTCCGACTGTATGATAATAGCCTGCTGACACCATTTTTATATTCTTCCAGCCATTCAGATCGCTTTGTCCCCACTGGTTGCCGCCTGTTACGACAACAGTGCCGTCCTGCTGCAGTCCTACTGTGTTTTCATATCCAGCCGAAATATCAATCAGATTTTTCCAGTCAGATACAGCGCATTGATTGACTGTGTTTTTTCCCGCCGCATAAGCCGTTCCGTCAGACTTTAATGCTGCAGTATGGTCTAAACAGGCATCAAGCATAACAACGTCCGTCCAACCGCTGACATTGCACTGACCATTTTCATTATTGCCGGCTGCCGCAACTGTTCCGTCTGAACGCAGTCCAAAAAGATTTTTGTAGCCTGATGAAAGGGACTTGATATTGCTCCAGCTTTTTGCATCATCTACCTTTTCCCAGTCAATGTTATCTACATAGGTGAGTGCGACACGGCCGTCACTGGTGATCGAAGCAATACCGTCATAGGGCAGGGCAAAGAACTGTTCGTT
>CADCQO010000212.1 GCA_902803585.1 uncultured Ruminococcus sp. | reverse complement strand
TTGACGACAGCCAGCCACAGGGCACACTTTCACTCAACAGCGAACACGGCGTTTACGGCACTGTCAATACGCTGCCCACAAACAAACCGCTTGTGCCTGTTGCATTCCGTCAGGAAGTTGTCACAGGGCCGGCACAGCTGATTTCTACTGTGGACAACGGCTCCCCTCAGACCTACGATATTGTCATCGAGGATATCAGTTACAATGACCGCATCACCGCCAAAAACATGGTAATCCGCATTACAGATGAACGTCTGCTAAGCAAAACCGGCGGTATTGTACAGGGAATGAGCGGAAGCCCTATTCTCCAGAACGGTCAGTTAGCAGGGGCACTGACCCATGTCTTTATCAATGACCCTGCACACGGCTACGCTATCTTTGCCGAACATTTGACAGACAATGCCTGAAAAACGGAAAACCGCAGAAGAACTTCGCCGGAGTATCTTTCATTGCCGGCAAGCGTCCGGAAACCGACAATCAGGCAACAAAAAACAGACCAAATTGATGATTTATAGCAAAATCATCGGTTTGGTCTGTTCTGCTGTCATATGCAGTAAATACACCCGGAAATGACCGCTAATTGCGTATAACGCTAAAACGGTATTCCTTGGGGGTCATGTGGAATTTCTTTTTGAAAATACGGTTGAAGTAGGAAAGGTTGGTAATGCCGATACTTGCCGCTACTTCAGTGATCTGCACTCTGGTGGTAAGAAGAAGATTAGAGGCAATATTCAGACGATAGTTATTGATATATTCGATACAGGTCATACCCATATGTTTTTTGAAGAAACGCATGAAATAATGTTTGCTGAGGTTGACGGTATCCGCCAGTTCATCAATGGTGATATTGTTCATGTAGTTTTCGTTGATATAGTCGATAATCACCTTGATATTTTTGGTGGTGGAGTCCTTGATAGAAGGATCTCCGGCATCGCTGACAAAGACATACCGGAACAGCTCATAGAACAAGCCATACACCTCCGCTTTGAGCCTGATCTCAAAGCAATCTCCCTTTTCATCATAGACAGAAATCATGTTCTGCACCTTATTGCGTATTTCGTAATAACGAGGATGGTCGCTCGATATCACCACAGGACAGATATAACTTTTTTCCATAAAGGGCACAAAGTATTTTATTGAACAAGCATCTGTACTGTTGCCCGTCAGCAGGTGCATATTGAAAATAACAGAACGGAAAACCGTCCGCCTGTTGTCCAGCTGATGGAAGGAATGAAGCACCGAAGGATTGACCAGAACGATATCTCCTTTCTGCACATGATATTCCTCAAAATCAACCGATTCGATATACTCGCCGTCCTCGACATAAACAATCTCCATTTCATCATGCCAGTGCATGGGAAAGGTAGTATAGTAATCCGGCATCACTGTTTTGTTGACCACATAGGGCAGCAGAAAATCTCCCTTCTGCCCCGTTTCTTTTAAGCTCATCAGCTCATCGCGCTGCATAAAATTCCGACTCCTTAATCCATAAAAATTTCCTGTTCCACCTTTTAAAACGCCACTCGGCGGGACATTTGATTTTTCACATTACGCCACTAAAAAAGCACTGTCCGTCATGAACAGCAGCTGCTGCATATGGCACTATTGCACTATAACCATCTGTAATTTCCGCGTTTTTTATAAACTTCACCATCGATATTTCTCTCTAAGAACATTATAATATGTGTTTTTCGATTTGTCAAATATTTCAAAAGGATTTTTTTCTTTTATCGAAAATTTAATTTAGGACTGCTAAATTATTATTTTTATGATATTATGGAAATTTTTCGCAGTCAAGTATATGGGAATTTTTGCCACGAATTTACCAATATTTTTGTGTATCCGAAAGACAAAAAAACAGCACCCTTTACCATCAGAAAAATCCTTAGTTATGATGGCAGTTTCTGCTATCAGCTGACAGCCGTCAATACCGTATTTCGGACACACCACAAATGATGCCTCCTCAGTAACAAACATTTGTCATGATATATGTGATTTGTCAATTGAAAATATAACATAATCCCTATTTTTATGTGCCGCCACATATTTTCTCTTGTACGGAAAAAACATCTATGTTATAATGGGAAAGTGCAAATAAATGGAGGGAGTAATTCCTTCCAATGTATGTAAAACGTTTTTCAGAAAGGAATGGAACGTTGATGTATAAGATAGTAAGAAAAGAAAGACTGAATCCTACTGTCTCACTGATGGAAATTGAAGCACCGCTCATTGCCAAAAAAGCAGAACCGGGACAGTTTATTATTTTCAGAGCAAAAGAGGACAGCGAACGTGTTCCGCTGACCATTGCCGACTACGACAGAGAAAAAGGTACAGTTACCATTATCTATCAGATTGTGGGCGGTTCTACAATGGAACTCGATACACTTTCAGAGGGAGAATGCCTGCATGATTTTGTCGGTCCGCTGGGTCGTCCCAGTGAAACGGACGGCCTGAAAAAAGTAGCTGTTGTCGGCGGCGGTGTCGGCTGTGCAATTGCCTATCCTATCGCCAAAAAATTATCCGCACTCGGCTGTGAGGTTCATAGTATTGTTGGTTTCCGCAATAAGGATTTAGTCATCTTAGAGGACGCATTCCGCTCGGTCAGTCATGAACTGCGCATCATGACAGATGACGGAAGCTACGGCACAAAAGGACTTGTGACCAATGCTCTGGAAGCCCTGATTCAGGAGGGCAACCAATATGACGAAGTGATTGCCATAGGGCCTGTCATTATGATGAAGTTTGTCTGTCTGCTGACAAAAAAATACAATATCAAAACCATCGTCAGTATGAATCCGATCATGATTGACGGTACCGGTATGTGCGGCGGCTGTCGTCTGACGGTCGGCGGAGAAACCAAATTTGCTTGTGTAGATGGTCCCGATTTTGACGGACATCTTGTTGATTTTGATGAAGCAATGCACAGAGGCACAATGTATCGGGAGTTTGAAACACGCGCCCGTGAAGCTTCCTGTAATCTGCTCAATAAAAAGGAGGAGGGATAAAAATGGCTGTTCAGAGAAACATGAATCCTAAACGCTGTCCCATGCCCACACAAGACCCTTCTGTCAGAAAGCGCAACTTTGATGAGGTTGCTCTCGGCTATACCTACGAAATGGCAGTGGAAGAAGCCAGACGCTGTCTTAACTGCCCCACAAAGCCCTGCACAACCGCCTGTCCCGTATCCATTGATATTCCCGCATTTATCGAAAGGGTTGTCAGTGAAGATATGGAAGGCGCTTATCAGATCATTGCACAGTCCAGTTCACTGCCTGCCGTATGCGGCCGTGTATGTCCGCAGGAAAGACAATGCGAAAGCAGGTGTGTCAGGGGCAAGAAAGGCGAAAGTGTCGGCATCGGCAGACTGGAACGTTTTGTAGCGGACTATCACCGTGAACACTGTACTGAAAAACCGCCGCTCCCCACACCCAACGGTCATAAAGCAGCCATTATCGGTGCAGGCCCCAGTGGTCTGACTGCCGCAGGCGATCTGGCAAAGCTCGGCTATGAAGTAACTGTCTATGAGGCACTCCACCTCGCAGGCGGTGTACTGGTTTACGGCATCCCTGAATTCCGTCTGCCCAAGATAATCGTACAGAAGGAAATTGATAACCTGAAAGCGATCGGCGTAAAAATTGAAACAAACATGGTTATCGGAAAAATTCTGACCATTGATGAACTGTTTGAAATGGGCTATGAAGCGGTTTATATCGGAAGCGGTGCAGGTCTGCCCCGTTTTATGAATATCCCCGGCGAAAGTCTGAAGGGTGTCTATTCCGCCAACGAATACCTTACCCGCATCAATCTCATGAAAGCCTACCTTCCCGACAGCAAAACGCCTATCAGACACAGCAGGAAAGTGGCTGTTGTGGGCGGCGGCAATGTCGCAATGGACGCAGCACGTTCGGCTATGCGTATGGGTGCGGACGAAGTAACGATTGTCTATCGCCGCGGCATGGAAGAACTGCCCGCCCGTAAAGAAGAAGTGGAACACGCTCAGGAAGAAGGCATTATTTTCCGTACTCTGGCAAACCCTGTCGAGGTACTCGGCAATGAACAGGGCGAGGTATGCGGCATGAAGTGCGTAGAAATGGTTCTGGGCGAGCCTGACGAAAGCGGCCGCCGCAGTCCTGTTGTAAAGCCCGACAGTGAATTTATACTGGATATCGACACCATGATTATGGCAATCGGCACAAGCCCGAATCCCCTTATCCGTTCCACCACTCCCGGACTCACTGCCAACAAGCGCGGCTGCATCGTAACAGACGGTGAAGGCGGGCTGACGAGCCGTGAAGGTGTTTATGCAGGCGGTGACGCTGTAACCGGTGCTGCTACGGTCATTCTTGCTATGGGCGCAGGAAAAGCTGCTGCCAGAGCGATTGACAGCTATATTACCTCCCGACAAAAATAATCATATTCTCACTTTGTCGGATTTCTTCAGAATAACATAAAAAACAGACCGAACCAATGATGATGAAATCACCAGAGGTCCGGTCTGTTATCTATTTGCGCCGGCGAATCAATCCGGACACTAAAAAAGACACCGCCGAAAACAAGCGGTGCCCTCTGTGGTGCAAAAATGGATTACTCAGAAAAGCCGGACTGAATCAGTCTTACAAGGCTCTCAACAGCTGCTTCTTCATCTGCGCCGTCAGCCATAACCTTGATAGTGGTACCGCCGACAATGCCCAGTGAGAGTACGCCCAACAGGCTCTTTGCATTTACTCTTCTCTCTTCCTTCTCGATCCAGATAGAAGACTTGAACTCATTAGCCTTCTGGATGAAAAAGGTTGCCGGACGAGCGTGGAGACCAACCTGATTCTGAACCATTACTTCCTTGACGAACATTGAAATTCCTCCTCATCAAAAATATATCCCCTTAACAACAAATCAAGACATCCGGCTTTTTGATCTTCCGTCTGTCTTATGTCATATTACAATTATAGCATAATTTGAGCAATTATCAACTGTTTTACAAAAGTTTGGATTTATGTACGATTTAAAAACTTCACATAAAGCCGTGCTTTGTGCAATTTGACATAAATGTTGAAAACTATTATGCCTTATCAAGGAGAAATTCATGTATCTGATGAAAAAAATGAATATTTATGCAGTTATTCACGCATTTCTTGCACTTACTAAGGCAAGAAATTTTGCTGATACAGAAAAAAATAATGATATTTGTAAGAATTTTATAATAGTAATTGTTTTTTAGCAAAAATATTTTCTATTTTTTACAAAAGAATCTGCCGGTTTTTGTACATAAAAATAGCATAAATATACATTTTTACTAATAATTTCCCTTTTTAGTTCTTTTACAGAATAATAAAGGCGTTTTTGTGCGTCGGAAAATATAGAAGCCTGCACCAAAATTCCCATCTGTTTACTTTTTGTCGAAGCCATTCATAGTACTAAAATGACCTCCGATTGTTATATTATCCCCTTTTCACGCAGGAATTTTTTGTCCTTTTCATTCAATTCCAGACGGGAAAACAAATCCGGCCGGCGTTTTGCCGTTTCCAGCAAAGACTGTTCCCTGCGCCAGCGTTCAATGTTGGCATGATGACCGCTCAGAAGCACTTCCGGCACTTCTTTTTCCCGCCATACAGCCGGTTTGGTATACTGCGGATACTCCAGCAGACCGCTGTAATGGCTTTCTTCTTCAAAACAAAGGTTATCTGACAAGACCTCAGGAATCATACGGCAGATACTGTCCGTCAGTACCAGTGCCGGCAGCTCTCCTCCCGTCAGAACATAATCCCCGATGGAGATTTCCTCATCTACATACATATCCAGTACCCGCTGGTCAACACCCTCGTAATGTCCGCAAAGCAGCGCGATATTTTCGTATCCTGCCAATTCACGCACCTTTTCCTGTGTCAATACTTTCCCCTTGGGTGAAAGATAGATAAAATGCGGGCGTGTGTTAAGCATATTGCACAAAGCCTCAAAGCACAGCGCAATCGGCTCGGCCTTCATCAGCATTCCCATTCCGCCCCCATAGGTGGTATCATCTACACGGCGGTGCTTATCAAATGCGTAATCCCTCAGCTGATGGCAATGCAGCGAAACAATGCCGCGATGAGCAGCCCGCCCTATAATACTTTCTCCCAGCACCGTTTCACACATTTCAGGAAACAGCGTGATAATATCAATCCTCATCGTCAAAAAGCCCCTTCATCGGACGAATCTTTACAACACCGCCGTCAATATCTTTTTCAACTACTATATCCGGTATCACGGGAACCAAATAATCTTTTCCGTCCTTTGTTATCTGATAAACGTCATTCGCACCGGTTTTCAGCACATCGGTAATTGTGCCGAAGAATGTCCCGTTATCCGCATCTTCTGCCCGAAGTCCTATCAAATCCTGTACAAAGTTTGCGCCCTTCGGCAGACGCACATCATCACGGTTCATATAAACAATGCGGCCTCTCAGACGGTCAGCTTCTTCTACGGTGCAGATACCGTCAAACAGAACGATTGCAATGTTTTTATGTACCTTTGCACTGACAACCGCTCTTTCTGTGCCGTCCGCTTCATACAAACGCCTGAAGCGGCAGAGAAAAGCGGCACTGTCGCACCAAGGATCTATACGGACTTCTCCTTTCAGCCCGTGTGTACCAACAATCTTACCGATTTCCAGAAACTGTTTTTTCATACAACTTCCTCCCTGAAAAAATCTGCTGTCAGCGGAGTGCTGACTGCTTTACCATATACAAAAAGGAGAAGTCCGAACCTTCTGACCTCTCCCCTTGCATACCTTGTTCACTTGTTCGTCAGCAGGACAATCACTCGATTTCTACCTGAATCTTCTCGTCCTGTCTGGCTGCTGCCGCTCTCATTACTGTGCGGATAGCCTTGGCAATACGTCCCTGCTTGCCGATAACACGGCCCATATCCTCTTCTGCAACGTGCAGATGATAGGTAACAACGCCCTCTTCATCTTTTTCGTCAACTGTTACGGATACCGCATCGGACTTTTCTACAAGACCTTTCACAATTGCGATCAATAACGCTTCCATCGTATCCTCCGCAAATTATTGTCAGATGATATTATTCTTCTTCAGCAGTGTCTTTACAGTATCGGTGGGCTGTGCGCCGTTAGCAATCCACTGCTTAGCCTTGTCTGCATCTACCTTGAACTCTGACGGCTCTACCAGCGGGTTGTAAGTACCGATTTCCTCGATGAATCTGCCGTCACGGGGATATCTGGAATCTGCCACTACTACACGATAGAAAGGAGCCTTTTTTGCGCCTACACGGCGAAGTCTGATTTTTACTGCCATTGAATTTACCTCCAAAAATTTGACTCTGCGCATCTCTGCGCTGTCGTTTGTTTTTTATATTTTCACCAATGTAATATTGGATGAAAGACGGGTGATATACTCCCACCACCTGCGCTTCGCTTAGAGGTCGGAGTTTTCTTGCCGATTCAGGATAAAAGTGTTTATGATTTTTTGCGCTTGCTGTCGCCCTGTCCGTGAAGCAGGTTGTTGGTCATGGGAATAGCATTGCCGCCGAGTCCCGGCAAACGTCTTTTTCTGCCGTGTTTATCTCTGGCATTCATGCCCTTCATGAACCTCTGCATTTCCTCGAACTTCTTCATGAGGCTGTTAACGTCCTCCACACGCATACCGCTGCCCGCAGCGATACGTTTTTTACGGGAAGGATTGATGATCTTGGGATTTTCACGCTCTGCTTTTGTCATAGAAAGGATCATTGCGCCGATTCTGTCCATCTGTCTGTCGTCAAAATCCATTTCACGAACCTGCTTGCCGATACCGGGAATCTTGGACAGGATTCCTTTGATAGAACCCATTCTTTTGATCTGCTGCATCTGTTCATACAGGTCATTCATATCAAACTTGTTCTGCTGGAACTTTCTCGCCATCTCTTCGGTTTTCTTCTGGTCAAGACGGCTTTCTGCATCCTCAATCAGCGTCAGCACGTCGCCCATGCCCAGAATTCTCGAAGCCATACGGTCAGGGTGGAATACCTCCAGATCGTCCAGCTTTTCACCGATACCGGCAAATTTAATCGGCTTACCGGTCACTGCCTTAACGGACAGTGCCGCACCGCCTCTGGTGTCACCGTCCAGCTTTGTGAGGATAACGCCGCTGATATCCAGATACTCGTCAAATGTTTTTGCAACATTGACAGCATCCTGACCGGTCATGGAGTCAACAACCAGCAGGATCTCGTTCGGGTGAACTTCTTCCTTGATGTTTTTCAGCTCATCCATGAGTTTTTCGTCAATATGCAGACGGCCTGCGGTGTCAAGTATGACAATATCATGACCATAGTCTTTTGCATGACGAACCGCCTTCTGTGCGATAGCAACAGGGTTTTCCTGACCCATTTCAAAGACAGCCGCTCCTGCCTGACCGCCTACCACCTTGAGCTGTTCAATAGCAGCAGGACGGTAGATATCACAGGCAACCAGCAGCGGACGGTGTCCCTGCTTTTTCAGCATTTTTGCAAGCTTTGCACTGTGAGTTGTTTTACCTGAGCCCTGCAAACCGCACATCATAACGATTGTGGGCGGCTTGTTGGCAAAATTGATGCGGGTTTCTTCCGAACCCATCAGGGCAGTCAATTCCTGATTAACGATCTTGATGACCATTTGTGCAGGTGTCAGGCTTTCCATTACGTCAGCACCGACAGCCCTTTCTGTTACCTTGGCGGTAAAGTCTTTTGCGACCTTATAGTTAACATCCGCCTCGAGCAATGCCATACGCACTTCTCTCATAGCGGCCTTAACGTCACTTTCCGTCAGCTTACCCTTATTGCGCAGCCGTCTGAACGCCGCACTCAGTTTTTCGGACAATCCTTCAAATGCCATAACTCCACCTCTTTCTCTGTTACATTTCCATCAGTTTATCCAGTTCAGAAAGAATCACCTTGATACTTTCGTTGATATCATTGGAACGGTATTTTTTGATATTCAGGTTATCTATCACATCGACATTTTTTCTGACAATGCTGAGCCGCTCGCGCATTTCCTTGTCCCGCCTGAGCAGACCGAGCTTTTCCTCAGCCTCCAGCAGGATCATTTCAGAACGCTTGATGCTGTCCCGCACACCCTGTCGGGAGATACCGGTATTTTCCGCAATCTCGCCCAGTGACAGATCCTCGTTATAGTAAAGCGCTACCGTTTCGCGCTGTTTCTCCGTCAGCAGCAGTCCGTAGTAATCGAGCAATTCTGCAAACTGAAAATCCTTTGCCATGCGGTATCGCCTCCAGCTGTCTATTCTGTAAAGTCCTTAACTTTACACTGCTGTTCATTATACACTATTCTCTTCTCTTTGTCAAGAACCTTTTTCAGCCGAAAAAAATTGCTGTGCCTCCCCCAAAAAAACTCTTTTTCCGACACGGTTTTTGGTTATTTCTCATAAAGTTTTTTTATCCGCCGTTTTTTGTTGACAGAAGCCCTGAAGGGGTGCTATAATCCTACATGAAACTGAATATAACTGCTTATCCGGAGTGACTGAGGGAACAGGCCCTGTGAAGTCCGACAACCTGCTTTGATGGAAAGTAAGGTGCCAAATCCTGCGGCTTGACCGAAAGATGAGTTCGCCTATAATGTGCCGTTCGGTAATGCCGGACGGTCTTTTTTTCGTTCATGACGGATAGCCAACATTCAAAAGGAAAGGAATCATCTCTATGGCTCATTATCTTTTTACTTCCGAATCTGTTACTGAAGGTCATCCCGACAAAATGTGCGACCGCATTTCTGATGCTATTCTGGACGAATACCTCAAAGCGGACCCGCAGGCTCGTGTTGCCTGTGAAGTAACCGCTGCAACCGGCTTAGTCCATATCATGGGCGAGGTTACTTCTTCTGTTGCCGTCAACGTGGATAAAATCGCCCGCAATGTCATTACTTCTATCGGCTACGATAATCCCGAATGCTGTTTTGACGGCAATTCCTGCGCTGTTATTACCTCCATTCACTCTCAGTCGCCCGATATTTCAATGGGTGTCAGCTCCTCCTATGAATTCCGTGACGATAAGAGCGATTCCCTTGACCGTATCGGTGCAGGCGATCAGGGTATCATGTTCGGTTTTGCGTGTGATGAAACGCCCGAACTAATGCCCCTGCCGATTTCTCTGGCACACAAGCTGGCAAAGCGCCTCACCGCTGTACGCAAGAACAAGACCATCGGTTATCTGCGTCCTGACGGCAAAACACAGGTCACTGTGGAATATGATGAAAATAACCGTCCTGTCCGCATCGACACGATCCTGATTTCTACACAGCACAATGATAACGTCAGTCTGGACATTATCCGCAGCGATCTGATCCGTCATGTTATCAATCCTGTCATTCCCGCACCGCTTATGGACGATGACACCCGCATTCTTGTCAATCCGACAGGACGTTTTGTTATCGGCGGCCCTGCCGGTGACAGCGGTCTGACCGGAAGAAAAATCATTGTTGATACCTACGGCGGCTACTCCCGTCACGGCGGCGGTGCTTTCTCCGGCAAAGACCCGACAAAGGTTGACCGCAGTGCTGCATATGCTGCCCGTTATGTGGCAAAGAATATTGTCGCAGCAGGACTGGCTTCCAGATGCGAACTGCAGCTTTCTTATGCAATCGGCGTTGCAAAGCCTGTATCTGTCATGGTGGACACCTTCGGCACAGGCAAGGTATCGCACGAGGTACTTGAAAAGGCTGTCAGAAAAGTATTCGACCTCCGTCCCGGTGCCATTATCAAGCATCTGAACCTGAATACTCCGATTTATCAGGCACTTTCTGCTTATGGTCATATGGGACGTGAAGATCTCCATGTCGCATGGGAAAACACCGATAAAATTGATGAACTGCTCGCAGCAGTAGAAAAGTTCCGTTAACCCCTTCCGCATACCGGAAGCAAAACGGCACGAAGCGCTGAATTGCCCCCAAAAGTCAGACAATGTGGTATCATATCTGACAGGGGTGCATTTCATTTACAGCTTCGTGCCGTTTTTTGTGTTTTCGGGAACGCCGAATAAAATCCGCAGAATCAGTCAACCGCAATGTCAAAGACCTTTATTGCGTTTTTCCAGAAAATCTTTTCTTTTTCCTCCTCCGTCAGCGGCAGTTTGCACAGCTGCTCATATTCGCTGACAGGATTCCACATCGGAAAATCCGACCCGAACAGCAGCCTGTCCGCTCCGTACATTCTTATATACTCCAGAACCTTTTCCGGCTTGACAAAGGGCTGAACACTCGACAAGTCCAGATAACATTTTCTGTCTTTCATGTAGGGAACAGCTTCTTCAAAAATCGACCAGCCGCCCAGATGCGCCGCTGCCATCGTAAGATGCGGAAAGGTATCAGCAATGCGGGCAATCCTTCTCGGGTGAGAATAGTCGTAGCGATAATCGCCGCCGTGTATCAGCAGCGGCAGCCTTCCCTCGATTTTCTCGTAAATCGCCATTGCTTTATCGCTGTCCGCTTCAAACTGCTGAGTATCCGGATGCAGCTTTACGCCCTTCAATCCCAAAGCAATCATGCGTTCGATCTCTCCGTCAATATCCTCCATATCGGGGTGAAGCGTCCCTAAACCAGTAAACTCCGGATGCGCCCGACATTCTGCTGCCACAAAATCATTCAGTTTACGGACTGCTCTGGCGTTCAGTGCCACAGCATTCACCACAAAACGCCTGATCGGACTGTTTGCGGTAACTGTCAGCAGTTCCTCAGATGTTCCTCCGCACGCCATCGTTACTTCATAAAACTCACCGACTCCCCTCACTGCTTTTGGAGCCAGTTTTCTATGATAAATATGGTCGTGACAGTCAATCACCAGCATTTTCCGTTCTCCTTCCATTCTGCTGTTTATTTTTTCTCAACCCACATTTCTGTTGTCTATTATTATAACCTCCACAAAAAGAAGTGTCAAGAAACCGTACAAGTACCTGACCTACTCCCATCGTTTCTGTAATGGGAAACTTTCTGCCTGTTCAGGGTAAAAAATCTCAAAAAGGACTTGACAGATACAGAGAAGAATGATATAATATACCTATCGTTCTGGTAGGAATACTAAGTATTATGAAGTGAAGGTGATCGTATGCAGTCCTTTCCCTCTGGTGAGCGATGTCCAAGCCCCACAGTCATTATGATCGACCGGAAAACATATATATCATTCAAAGGAGAGAAAAAACATGAAAATTTATAATAGTATCACAGATCTGATCGGCGGTACACCGCTGTTAGCCCTCAACAATTTCGTAAAAGAAAAGAATCTGTCCGCAAAAATTGCTGCAAAGCTGGAGTATTTCAATCCTGCCGGCAGCGTAAAAGACAGAATCGCTCAGGCAATGATTGAAGATGCCGAATCCAAGGGACTGCTCAAGCCAGAATCCGTTATCATTGAACCGACCAGCGGTAATACAGGTATCGGACTGGCGGCTGTCGCTGCTGCAAAAGGCTACCGCGTGATTCTGACCATGCCCGAAACTATGAGCGTAGAACGCAGAAACCTCCTGAAAGCCTATGGTGCAGAAGTGGTATTGACCGAAGGCGCCAAAGGTATGAAGGGTGCTATCCAAAAGGCAGAAGCTCTTGCACAGGAACTGCCGCACAGCTTTATTCCCGGTCAGTTCACCAACCCCGCTAACCCTGCCGCTCATTTCCGTACAACAGGGCCTGAAATCTGGAATGATACAGACGGCAAAGTAGATATTTTTGTTGCCGGTGTCGGCACAGGCGGTACACTT
>CADCQO010000211.1 GCA_902803585.1 uncultured Ruminococcus sp. | reverse complement strand
GCCAGCGTGGTAGACTTACCGGAACCGGTAGGACCGCACACCAGAACCAGACCGGAATTCAGGTCCAGTGTTTTTCTGATGGAATTCGGCAGGCTCAGGGTAGAAAGCTCCGGTACAACGCTGTTGATAACACGAAGTACGAGGGCTGTACCGTTACGCTGTCTGAAAGCATTTGCTCTGAAACGTCCGCACTCACCGATTTCAACAGCGGCGTCCGCCTCACCTGTCTGCAGGAAAGTTTCAAATCTTGACTTGTTGAGCACTGCCTTGATGATAGCGGTTACCTCTGCCTCATTCAATGCAGGATCGTTTGTAAAGAAAACATTACCGTGAAGACGATACGCAGGATGGTTACCCGAAGCGATATGTACGTCGGAGGCACCCTTTGTGACGGCTTCTTTTACAAGACTGTAAAAATCCACTTAAATCTACCCCATTCATTATAAATTTGAATTGCCAATTTGGTTTATTCGTTATTGATGGTCATGTCAATAAACTCTTCATAAGAGGTCAGTCCCTGAAGAACGTCAATTCTGATGTTTTCCTTCATCGGAATCATACCCTCTTTTACCGCCAGCGCACGAATTTCGTCAGTACTTTTATTTTCCGTGATGGCCCGCTTCAATGTTGTTGTCAGGAGCATAATTTCATGAACAGCGATACGTCCTTTATAGCCTTTCTTGTTGCACTTCTCACAGCCCTTTTTGCGATAGAGGGTAATTGCCTCATTCTGATCAAGGCTAAGAGAAATACGCTCGTTCTGGTCGGGGCTGTACGCCTCTTTACATTCTACGCAAAGACGGCGGGCGAGTTTCTGGGCGATAATACCGAGCAAAGCGGAAGATACCATGTAAGGCTCGATACCCATATCAACCAGACGGGCTACGGAGCTGGGCGCATCATAGGTATGCAGTGTCGAAAGAACCAAGTGTCCGGTGATAGCTGCCTGTACAGCGATTGCAGCGGTTTCACCGTCACGAATCTCACCGACCATGATGATATCAGGGTCCTGACGAAGAATGCTTCGCAGAGCCGCCGCAAAGGTCATACCTGCTTTTTCATTCGTCTGTACCTGAGTAATACCTTCCTGAAGCATTTCGACAGGGTCTTCTACGGTGATGATGTTGATATCCTCACTCTTTACCTCATTCAAAGCTGTATAAAGCGTTGTTGATTTACCGGAACCGGTAGCACCCGTAACCAGAATAATGCCACGATTACTCTTGATAAGGTGATTGAATTTTTCGAGGTTCTGGGGCAGGAAGCCGATGCTTTCCTTTTTCAGTTCCATACCGAGTGAGGTGGTAATACGCATTACTATCTTCTCTCCATATACACTGGGGAGAACGGAAATACGGAAGTCGATGTCCCTTCCGGCGGCGCGGTAGTTAATACGGCCGTCCTGCGGGATACGTTTTTCAGCAATATTCATGTTGCCGATAAATTTGATACGAGAGGTAACCGAAGGAATCAGCTCCGGACTGGTTTCCATGTAGATCTGCAGTTTACCGTCGATACGGAAACGGATGCGCAGACATTTCTCCATCGGTTCGATGTGAATATCGGAGCATTTCGCAAAGATTGCCTCTTCTATCATAGTATTAACGAAACGGATAATCGGCTGGTCATTGGCATTAGCGTCCTGCTTCGCCGCCTCTTCCGCTTCAATCTGTGCCTTGGTTTTTGCGCCGCCCTTAGACTCAAGGAATTCCTTTGCGTCATCAATTGCCTTCTGTGCTGCGTAAATTTCACGCAGTTTTGCAGCAATTTTAGACGGCTCGGCAATAACCGGCATGATTTTCATTTTTGTGGTGATTGACAAATCCTTCAGACCCTTGTAGTTCAGCGGGTCACCGATTGCCACTGTCAGAAAACGACCGTCCTGTTCAATAGGAACCACCATATTTTTGGTTGCCATTTCCTCTGGGATCAACCCGCCCAGTTCATCGGGAATGGTGATGGTATCCAGATCAACATAGGGCATAAAGAGCTGTTTCTCCAGCGCACGGCATACTTGCTCTTCGGTAACAATCTTATCTTCAATGAGTATGTCGGCAATACGCTTTTTGGTTTCTGAGTTGCGCTGTTTCTCCAGCACCTCGTCAAGCTGCTCCTCCGTGATGGCTCCCGAATTGATGAGTATTTGTCCGATTTTCAAGTTACCGGCCTTCATGGTTTCAGCTCCTCTGATAATATTATTTAGAATAATTTCAAGTACAATTCAACCATTTGATAAATAAAATCGTATAAACAAACATACGCTATCAGTGCCAGTGCAATATACGGGCCGAATGCCAGATAGGAACCGCCTCCCTCATCGGAGGTGTCCTGCTCCTTCTGTTCTTCCGACTGTTCCCCAGCCTGTTCCTCTGCATTTTCCGGTTTTACAGCTTCTTCTGCTGTTTCCGTCTTCTCCGGCACAGCTTCCGCACCGCCCTGCCTGCGCGCCAGAATACGGACTGTCAGCAGAATGATACAGAAGAAAATCATACCTGTTATCATTGAGAGGATAAAAGCGATAATCGTACCCGGAAAGCCGGTAAGCAGGCCGACAGCAGCAAACAGCTTCACATCACCGAAGCCCATGCCCGTCCGCTTGTAGATCAGCATACCGATCATATCGATCAGCAGCATCGCTCCGCCGCCCACAGCAGCTCCTGCAAGAGGAGACCACCATGTACTATGGAGGATACCGAAACCCCGTACAAGGTCATAAATGCTGATAAGCAATCCCAGTACCGCCAACGCTACTGTAAACTGGTCGGGAATGATCGTATATTTGAGGTCGCACACAGCAATCATCAGGGCTATCATGATAATCAGCACAAAAAACACAAAATAGATATCATAGCCCTTATTAAACTGTAATCTGCACAAAATCAGGCAAAGCACCGCACCAGCGGATACAAAAATGCCCGAACCTGCATACTTTACCCGCTTGCCGGAGAGCAGTTCTTCGGAAGGGGCTTCATTATAATCACACAGCCATGCGGCAGGTATCGTGTTGATAATGCGATAAGCCAGCCATGTCAGTGCGACACCCAACAGGACACAGGCGGCTGTCCAGAGGAGACCGCCTGTTGTCATCAGATATTGTAAAGGCTGCAACCTTTATCATTCCTTCGCTATTTGGTATGGTACGATGTGACGGCTGACCTTTACTTAGACGCTGCTGAAGATGTGATGATCTCAATCTTCTCGAAATAGTAGAGGCTCATCTGAACCGTAAAATCATACTTGACACCTGTACCCGCTACACCGCTGGTAGTGGTAGCAGAAGTTTCGCCTGCTTCTACATGAGGATCAACAGATACGCTGTTGATAAAGTAAGTACCGTCTGCTTCCAGTTCCAGATAGTCCAGTGACTTTTTCAGATCATCTTTTGTACCGGAGAAACGGAAGTTAATGGCTGTGGAGAAAAGGCGGCCGCCCTCTACGGTTGTTCTGCCCTTGCTGTCCTGTACACCAGTGCTGATGGACAGAGAAGTGATTTCATACTTCAGATTGTTCAGAATGGAACGGATCTCATTCGGAGTCTTGGTAGCATTGTCATAGAGAATGGCGTTCTTGGTCTGATACTCGTCAATCATGCTGGCAATGTTGCTTTCAACAGTGCTGGCATTGCTGAGATAGGAATTGTAGTAATTGATCTTGCTGGTAGCAGATGCGTGTTTCGACTGATAGTCATCATAATTCTGGATAAAGGGAACCTGTACGGCAATCAGGAACACAATGCTCATCACCAGAATGATGGCGATGGCGATAATAAAACCCGAAATTTTAAGCTGCTTCTTATTATTCATTACGATTTACCTCCGTCAAGATTTGAACTCTGATTCAGTTGGACTCAGGTGCTTGATGCACCGGAGGAAGAAGACGATGCCTGAGAGGTCTTAGAAGGAGCGGAGGAAGATTCTTTAGGGGTGGAAGATTCTTGAGAGGAGGACTCTTCCTTTCCGGAGGTTTCCTTCTTCTTCTTGCCGCCGTTTTCGAGTTTTTCCTGCAGTTCCTTCTGCTCTTTTTCGGTCAGCTGTGCCTGCTCAATACCCTTATCTGTTACAGTCAGCGTTGCAACCAAAGAGTAGGTAACTGTGGCCGCTTCCGCATTTTTACCGCTTCTGCGTGCAACTGACAGTGCCTCACTGACGATAAAGAAGCCTGCATCGTTGATCTTATCCTTGAGAGCAACAAACGCATCGTAAGTCTTGACTTCGCAGTTGATAGGAACGATAACAATATCACTGCCGTCTACATCTGTTGTCTTTGACATTGTAAAGGAATCCATCGACAACGTTTCTTCTGCTACTTCCTTATAAACATGATCTATCAGAACAGACATTTTATATTCGGTAGTCGGCAGAATTTCAAGGTTCGTTGCCATGTTCGCCGTCAGCTCTGTATATTTCTTTTCACGGGCAATCAGATCTTCGGCATACTTGTAGCGCTCATCTTTCAGCGTATTTTCATCGTTATTCTGCTGAATCTGGAGGGCAGCCCACCAGCCGGCAATAGCAATCATCCACACTGCAGCAACAAATCCGAGAACACCGGCTGCCAGATTACCCAGCTTGTTGCCGCTCTCCTTTGCCATAGCAGAAAGGATATTTGTCTGACCCTGAAGAAGGTTTGCCTCACCCATAGGCATGGTCAGCACACCGTTCAGTGTAATAAACGATACAGAATCAAAGTTTCTCTGCTTTGCAGACTGAGTAACTGTCGGGGGCTGTGACTGACCGGAGAAGAGGTTTGTTACCTTTTCCATCGGAGCTGTCAGACCTACCTGACGGCAGAATGCACTGATATTCGGAATCTTTGCCAGAGCATCACAAAGAACGATCTGGTCGATATCCAGACGCATGGTAGAAATAACCATACGCAGGTTTCTGAGGATTTCACCCGCTGCATTTTCCAGCATAGACATTGTCTGCTTTCTGGTAGTAGCGGAATTACACTTATTACATACGCCAAGACCTTCCTGACGGATAAGGTCAATTGCGCCCAGCTTGCTCAGACCGAATTCAAGCATGAGCATTTCCGCGATATCTTCCAGTACGCTGGAGAAAGACTGCTGGAACACAGGCGCACCATTATGTAAAACAACCAGTCTTGTTGCTGCAAAGTCCATACTGATAACAGCAATCGCTCTTGTAGCAGAGTTCAGGTCAGCCTTACAGGTATAGAGCATACCGGCGATCGGCGGGGTTACCTTGACAATTTTCAGACCTGCTGCGGAGAAATTAGCACGGATATCTGTCAGCAAACCGGTATTCATGGCAAACAGCGAAGCAGAAACGTCTTCTGTTTTATTGGATTTACCGTACTGCTGACCATACTCAAAGTTCAGAATAGTGTACTTTTCAACATCAGCATGAAGTACAGCCTCCGCCTCTACACGGGCATAGGTCAGAAGGAGCTTTTCCTTTGATTCAACATGGTGTTTATATTCCTTCGTGATAAGGATATCTTCATCTTCGATGCAAAGGAAAAGGTCGCCAAGATCCATGCTGACGCTCTCGGCACAGCGCTTCACGAAAGCCGCCAACTCTTCTGATTTTTCAAAAGGATGGTCTTTCAGTGATTCATTCAGCTCAAATATCTGGGGTACGCTGAAATTGGTCGGCATTCCGCCGCTTTTTCTTTTGCCGGTAAGACCGCCCTCCGGCTTATCATACTCAGCGGAAGTAAGAATAAGCAGGCTGCGTGTCACCTGCATGACAGTTGCTACACTTTTCATAAATACACCACACTCTTAAAATTTTTTTCTGCCGCTGGAAAACGGCAGGCATACAGACGGTTATAATATTCCTTTTGTTATTTTATCACAAAAAAACATATATTTCAATCATTATTTTATAAATCACTGTATTTTGTGCATATAGTAGGAAATTTCGATTAATATTTATGCAATTGTACATTTATGTGCGTTCCGACCAAACAGAAGCGGGCCTTTCTGTTTCTGCACACAAACAAAGCCCGAAGAGCATACACTCTCGGGCTGTTGTCTTATGTAGTTTTGATGTTACTTACTCACTAAGCATAAAGCCGTGAACTTGCAGCATTCTGACTAATTATCAGGTGGAAGAAGAGCTGGTCAGAGCGCCAAAGTTGAGGCTAGCAAAAGTTGTGGTCTTATCCAGTGCTGTGTAAGTAGCAGCTGTTGTTGTACCAGGAGTATTGGTGGGCTTGGATTTGTCAACGTCTGCATAGATTGTACCGTCGCCCTTGCTGTCATAAACGAAATCGCCAACCTTGTTGCCGAGGTTTGTCAGACCAGCATACTCAAGAGCCTCGTTAACTGTCAGACTCAGAGCCTTTGTCTTTCTGTCAGAAGCCTTAGCATCAGCTGCGGGCAGCTTGCTTGTTGCTACGATCTTGCCAGCGTTGGAAGCGTTAACTGTACCAGCGATAACTTCAGCGTACAGGTTCTTACAAGCAGCGTTTACGGAAGAAGCATCGGACTTAGCCTGAGACTCGTTAGCGCTGTTGATGATACCGATAACTGCCGGAATAGCGATAGCAGCCAGAATACCGAGGATAGCGATAACAACTACGAGTTCTACGAGGGTGAAGCCTTTTTTGCTCTGCTTAGCGAGCAGTTTCTGTTGGAGAGTCATGATAGATTACCTCTTTCTCTAAAATATTTTTTTGTGTGAACCGTTGCTTTGAAGGGTGAAGCACCGTGTTCATTTGTTGAATATATATTAACTCTTTATTAACAAAATGTCAATAGTTTTTTGCGATTTTCTTAGCACTCAAAATATAAAAGATACACACTTATTTTTGTGCATTTTAACGTCACTTTTGTGCCTTTTTGTCGTTTTAACGGGACTTTTTGGCAGTATTGCTTTAACTTATTGATATTTTTTTGTTGCTTTTAACGAAAGTTAATTATGAACAAACTATTTATTAGTTCATAAATCGTTCATAAATAGGCGTTTTTTGTTTAGAGATTATCCATATTTTTTTAAAAATTATGGTATTTTTTATGTCAGGAACACCAGTTCGGTCACGATTTCTTTAAGATTTGTTCATAATCGGCAATTTCTATCACACATGACAGTCCCTGCAAAAGACCAATCAGCTAAAAAATCACCTTGAGATAACCTCCGCCGTTTTCACTGCCGTACAACACTTGAAAAGGTTCAGAAAAACTTCAAAAGATTCAGAAAGACCTGATGAAAACGCCCGGAAAGGCTTGAAAAGTTCCGGAAAGATCAAAAGAACCGCCACACAGTGTGCAGCGGCTCATTGGCAGACTAATCGTAAATATCTCCCAGTGTGGTAGTAGATGTAATCGGCGTGGTTGTCGCATCTGATATTTTTACAACACCGTCACTGGTATAACCAAACATATTCAGACCATCTTCTATCCGGCGCTTTGTTTTTGTCAGACCGGCATACTCACAGGCATTGATAACCTTTGCATTGGAAGCAGCCTTCTGGCGCAAAGAAAGCGATCCGCGCGGGCCGGGCAGACCCGTCTGTGTCGAACCTTTTTTCTCAGCAGAATTGATTGTACCCGCCATTACTTCCGCGTGATATTCACGGCAGGCTTCATTCAGCGTAGCAGCTTCCGTTTCGTCAGCCGTTTCAGAAGACGCTGAGAGAATATTGTAAACAAGCGGAATAGCAACGACTGCCAGAATAGATAAAATGGCAATAACAACAACCAGTTCAACCAGCGTAAAGCCCTTTTTGCTGCTGCGATCCATACGATAAACACTGCTCAATGTGCTGTTCATACTAAAAACACCCTCCCTATCTTCCGTATATCCACTTACCCTGACGACTCCATTATGTTACCTTATATTTTAAGCAAAAATTTACTTTTTGTCAACAGTTTATTAACACTTTCGTTGTAGTGTCCATTTTTTGGGATAAAAAGGAGTTCTTTTTGTATTTGTATCATACAAGGCACTTTTTTATGGACACATAAAGAAAAAACTCCCCTTTTTTCTTACAAAAGAGGAGCTTTCTTACCCTCCGGATTCACCAGAGAGGGTTGCAGTATTTTACTGATAGAGCGGAAAACGGTTGCAGATATCGTTGACACCCTGACGGATTGCTTCCGCAGAACCCTCGAAGTCGTTCAGTGCCAGTGTAATATATTCAGCAATCTTATCCATTTCTTCTACGCCAAAGCCGCGTGTTGTAACAGCAGGTGTGCCCAGACGGACACCGCTTGTAACAAACGGACTGCGCTGCTCATTGGGAACAGTGTTTTTGTTGGCAGTAATCTGTACTTCGTCCAGACGGCGTTCCAGTTCCTTGCCGGTTACATCACTCTGTGTCAGGTCAAGCAGCATAACATGGTTATCTGTACCGCCGGATACCAGCTTACAGCCGCGCTTGAGCAGACCTTCCGCCAGAGCCTGTGCGTTTTTGACGATATTTTCACCATAGGTTCTGAATTCGGGTCTGAGTGCCTCACCCAGACAAACTGCCTTGGCTGCAATAACGTGCATCAGCGGGCCGCCCTGTGTGCCGGGGAATACCGCCTTGTTGATTTCCTTTGCATATTCCTCAGAACAAAGAATCATACCGCCGCGGGGGCCTCTGAGTGTCTTGTGTGTTGTTGTTGTAACAAAATGAGCATACGGCACCGGATTGGGGTGTACGCCCGCTGCTACCAGACCTGCAATATGCGCCATATCTACCATCAGGTATGCACCGCAGGCATCAGCAATTTCTCTGAAACGCTTGAAATCAATGATTCTCGGGTAAGCACTCGCACCGCAGACAATCATCTTCGGCTTGTGCTGCATGGCCAGTTCATATACTTTATCATAGTCAATACGGTGTGTAACAGGGTCTACACCATAAGAAACGAAGTTAAAGTATTTACCGGAAATATTGACGGGTGAGCCGTGTGTCAGATGTCCGCCTTCAGAAAGTGTCATACCCATTACGGTATCACCGGGCTGGAGCATCGCAAAATAAACTGCAGTGTTTGCCTGTGCGCCGGAGTGCGGCTGTACATTGGCAAATTCTGCACCGAACAGCTCACACGCACGCTTGCGGGCAATATCCTCCACAACGTCTACATACTGGCAGCCGCCGTAATATCTCTTGCCCGGATAGCCTTCTGCATACTTGTTTGTCAGTACAGATCCCATCGCAGCCATAACAGCCGGTGAAACGATATTTTCCGAAGCAATCAGTTCAATATTTCTCTGCTGTCTTTTCAGCTCGTCCTGCATTGCTGCGGCTACATCGCTGTCATACTGTCCTACAAAGCCAATCGTATCCATTAAATCATTGTACATTGGTAAACCCTCTCCCTAAATTTATTAGCATACCCATTATACACTATCAGCACCGTAAAATCAAGAAAATACACATGAAATCCTACATGAAATCACGGAAATCCATTTTACTCCGACAATTCCGCCGTTTCGGAAAACGGATACAAAAATCTCCTTTGCCATGCTTTTACTGCTTTTCTTTGCAGATGGTGTTTTGTCTGTCAACTACCGCTGCTTACGCTCACTTCGTTTGCCAAGAAGCGTTAAATGAGATCGCAGATATGCAGCAAACTGACGCAGCATCATGGAACAGTTGACAACGCCAACGCCCCTTACAGCTATTGAAAAGGGAAGCGGCATTCCTCCCCAGCCTAAGAGTTCGGGGTATCCTGCCGCCTATTGATGAAAACTTTATCAATTCTTAACAATATGTTAACAAATCACAGTTTAAAATGTACTATAATATCGTTGTACTAACAAAACGGAGCCGCACCGTTTCAGTACTGTTTTCCCTCCTTAATTCCCTTAATGTATAAAGTTTAGTGTCCGGGCCGCCGCAGGCTGCGGGCGCTTTTCTTTTGCCCTGCATACTTGCGGAAACCGGCTGTACCTGTTGGCTGAAAAATCCAGACCGTTAAGTTGAACAATTTTTTGTACAAAAATTTAGCGGATATTTTGGGGCAGGATTGCTTCTGCACCGCTTGACCTTTTCCATAAAATGTACTATAATTTAGACGGATAGTGGTTACTTTATTTGACCGCACTGATTGAGAAGTTCATCCCCATGTGCAGTCTTTCCCCCTCTTTCTTTATATTTTGAAGGTAATTCAGGGACACCAAGAGATTGGTGTCCTTGAATTTTTTTGCATCATAAGAGGTTTTTGGAAATCTTCATCGGACGGGTAAACTTCCGCTTCAAAAAATAGCCGATACCTACGGCAATAATGACACCGATTCCGACTCCTATTTCTGTCAGGAATGCCGTCAGATACGCTGTATTATTCGCTAAACCGGAATTCGTGATATTGAAAGACTCTGAAACAGCAATGCCGCCGCCTTCACGTTCTATCATGACAGCGGTTTCCAGTACCATCGCCGCATATTCCGACAACACAAAAACGACCGCCGCTATGCCCGCACAAATGACACCGCTTTTTTTGGTTGCCCTTCGTCCTGTTACCACGAAACCGCAGTAACACAGTACCGCTGTAAAGACGCTGCCGGCACCCCAGAGCGGCAGTATCTGATAAAGCAGAATATTGATCAGACCGCCCAGCACAGCACCGAAAACAGCCCCCGCCAGACCTGCCGCCATATTCTGCTTTTTTTTCTCGAATAAATTTTTTCTCTTTTCGTATAAACGGCGTTTGCGGGATACACACGCATCACAAATCGGTACAATTTCCCGTCCTACTACATACACGCCCGTTTTCCTCTGACGGCCGCACACACGGCACAGCGGAATCAGCTTGTCACTTCTGCAGAGCATGGTCATAAAATGCACCAGCGCTTTCAGCTCCGCTTTATCAATGTCAGAATCTATCGTCATTTTCAATTCAATGAAAATCTGCTTCTTTCTGAAACTTACCTTTGTGATGAGTTCTTTGTGTTCGCTCTGAAAATTCTTCAGTTCATTCAGAATATTTTCTGTTTCACAGCCATTCGGCAGACACGACAGCCTCAGCATATACCTGCTTTCCTGTACGCCGAATACTATCAGATTATGAAACCCCTCAAACGTATTAAACGCTGTCTTTGTTTTCTCGTGATAGCGATAGCCCAATGTGATAATAAACTCCAGAAATTCACTTTCCGTCAAACCTATCACCGCCTGTCTGCATGTTTATCATGGCTTTGTCGTCAGGCAAGACGCACAGCACGATTTTTTATCTTGTTTTCTGTATGAAACTGCAGTACGCAGATCACCGCTCCGCCGATATAGGCAATCAGCCCGAAAATATTATTGAAGAATACAGTTCCCAGATTATCGGAAACATAGTCGGGAATCCATTGGAAAGCCTGACCGAAACTGATGTCATATCCTGCATCCCTGAAAATCCGGAATACATCTGCACCGAGCGCAAAATACATTCCTGCCAGCAAAAACACAAACGACACCGCCAGCGAAAGCACCAGACCTTTTTTAGAAATTTTCCTTCCCAGCTTTTTATACGCAAAATAGCCCGATACCGCCGAAAGCACTCCTGCCATCACAACAATCTTTCCCAGCATCGAAAACAGCACCCACAGAACAGCACCCAAAAGACCGCCCGCCATTGCGCCAACCATACCCAGCGGCATATTTTCCGTCTTTGCATCATATTCTTCCGTCTTTCTTGCAATCTGCCACTGTTCCTCATAAAAGCATCCTGCACAAAGAGAGGATAAATGGTTTTCCAGCGCATAAATACCTGTTTTTTTGGCTTGTCCGCAATGACTGCATACAGTCACTGCTCTGTACAGCCGCAAATGGTACATACAAAAATCAAATGCCTCTTTTGTATCCCCTGACACATCAGGAACAAGACCTCTTGCAAGATAACAGAGCATCAGCCTGTTGCCGTCATAAAAACCGGACTTGACTGTTCTTTTATGCTCAGACACATAATTTTGCACTGCTTCATTCAGTTTGTGTGCCTCTTCTGGACTATGCACCGCACAAGGTACATCAAGTGTGCAGTTTTTGCCGGCCACATCTACTTTGACCGTAAAACAAAAGCCGTCTGTGTTCCGATAGCCCGTTGCTGTCAGGGAATCAAAGCTGAAGCCAATCGACTGAAACTGTGTGGGATAGTCTGCCACGTTCTTTCCTTCTTTCTCTCTTTACAGCATATCGTCATGTTCACTTATCAGACCTGTTTATTCTATCATACCTGACAATATTTTTCAATAGACGATTTTGTTCTCTGCGGCGTGAAACAAAGGATTCAAGCGGGAAAAATCCGTCTGCAAAAAGAAACCCCGGCACCTTGCGATGTCGGGGCGTGAAAGAAACGCGAAAAAATTATTTAACCTTCCAAAGCTCAGTAGCGTACTGGAGAATTGTACGGTCACTGGAGAACTGTCCGGAATTAGCTGTATTCATGAGGCACTTTCTGGCAAATGCTCTTCTGTCACGATAATCTGCATTGACACGGATCTTTGTTTCGATATATTCGGGCAGATCTCTGAGAATGAAGTAGTGGTCAGCCTGATGCCATGTTGCACCTTCCAGCAGGGAATCATGCAGTTCCTGGAAGGAACCTTCACCTGTCTTGCCGCCGTCAGAGAAACGTCCGTCAATCAGGGTATCAATGACTCTCTTGATCTCGGGATTCGCTTCATAGATAGCCTTCGGATCATAAGTGTCCTTGATCTCTGTGATTTCTTCTACTCTTGCGCCGAAGATATACTCATTCTCGATACCGGCCTGCTCTGCGATTTCGATGTTCGCACCGTCCCATGTACCGATTGTAACAGCACCGTTAATCATGAACTTCATGTTGCTGGTACCAGATGCTTCTGTACCGGCGGTAGAAATCTGCTCATGGATATCTGCTGCAGGAATGATCTTCTCAGCATAGGATACATTGTAGTTGGAAACAAAGACAACCTTCATCTTCTGGTTAACTTCCGGATCGTTATTAACCAGATTAGCAATCTCATTGATGAACTTGATGATAGCCTTTGCTCTTGCATAGCCGGGAGCTGCCTTTGCACCGAAAATAAACGCTGTCGGTGTGAAATCAGGCAGTTTGCCTTCCTTCAGACGGAAGTAAATAGCCATGATGGAGAAAGCATTCATCAGCTGTCTCTTATACTCATGCAGACGCTTAACCTGAATATCAAACATGAAGTCAGGAT
>CADCQO010000210.1 GCA_902803585.1 uncultured Ruminococcus sp. | reverse complement strand
TCTGAAACTCCTTAAAAGTGATCTGTGCTGCTTTTGCCATATAGAAGCATCTCCATTCCTTATGATGCTTCCATTATACAACATCCACCCACAATGTATGATGGGTGGATGTTGGTTGTCCTTATGATTTCTGCCGGATTATTTCGTATATATCCAACTTAAACGCATTTATTTCTTGTTTGCTGAGCTTATTCTTCCGTTTACCGTCAGCTTAAATCTCTCATCATTACACTCGCAGGAAACCGTTCCGTTGTATCTTCTTACGGTCTGTTGAAGAGAGTACAGTCCAAAACCGTGCATTTCTTTATCATGCTTTGTCGTAAATGGCAGTTGTCCGTGAATCATGACCTTGTTTTTAACAGGATTAGTAACCTCCATAAAGAAAAAACCGCTGTTACATGCAAAACTTATGTGTATTTCTTTTTTTTGTTCCGGATTAATCTCTGTACAGGCTTCAACTGCATTGTCCAGAGGGTGGCCGAATACAATGCAAAGGTCGGTTGGTTTGATGATGTCCTCAGGTACCGCGCCGTTAAATATGATCACTGTATTGTGCTCGTCCGCCCATTTCTGCTTGTCCTCTAAAATAGCGTCAACAATCCCGCAGCCTGTGTCAAAATGAACGATGCCTGCCGTGCTTTCTGGCTGTTCATCAAGCATTGTCAATGCTTCGTCGGTTTTATTTTCACTGAGCAGTTTTTTCAGTCCGATCTGAATATTCCGATAGTCATGACGAAAACGGCGCATGGTAAGATTGACCTCTGCCAGATGGGAATAATACTGCGCCTGTATCTCAAGCTGCTTTTCAAGGGAATCAGCCTGATTTTTCAGCACCCTGTTTGTCGTGGAATACAGCACCACGACAAGGACTACTATCAGTATCAACGGTATCAGCAGCATACACAGGTATTTGGCAAACTCAATGATTAACGGATTTTCTTTTTTGACAAACCCCTGGATAATCAGAATGGACAGCAATGCACAGACAAAAAGAATCACCAGCAGCAAAATTTTGATAAACCGGGGTGTGAGTCTGTTCATCATTTGCAGTTTGTATCTTTTTCCGGAAAAACAAGTTGCGGCAAGGGCGGCAGAAACAATGGGATTAACGAACATCTCAAAAATAACGCCGCTCTGAAAGTCCAGTGAAAACATTCCGATTGCAAATGAGCACAACAGTACCGCAAGGAATGACAGAAAAAATCTGGTGTATATGATGACAGAAAGAGACGATCCTTTTGCTGTCCAGCGCGCCAGTACAATACCCACAACCGTAAACGAAAAACTTCCCAACAGAAACATTTTGTCACCCATAAAGCTGATAAAAGGCAGCGGGATAAAGCACAGCAAAGAAATCATCATCCTTTTTCTGACGATGGTATTTCCCATGATCTGCTGACAAACCACCAGTGTACACAGATAGTAGAGGACTAATTCAACAGTAGATGTGAGGTTTTCCATGCTCTTTACCACCTGACATAATATGTTTTTACGAAGATCTGATACGCTTTCAAAAAGTCGGACGCTCTTGCACGGCTGAGAGGTATTTTCTCGCCGTTTATCAGCGTTATGGTATGGTCGCCTACTGATGAAATGCAGTACATATTAATTGTGTAGGACTTATGTACTCTGAAAAAGCAGTGCATTGGCAAAAGACCGTCAACGACACAAAGAGTCTTTGCGCAGCGGAATTCACCCTTTGAAGTGCGTATCACGGTGTATTTTCTGTCGGCCTCCAGATAGACTATCTCGTCCGTTGGAATAATCTTTCTTTCTCCGTTCTCGACTATCATAATGGGATTCATCAGCTTTTGCTGTGCAAGATAGCTGTCAAGGGCAGAAAAAAGCTCCTGTTTGTCAAGCGGCTTAACAAAATAGCGAAATGGTTGAACCTCAAACGACTTGAATACATAACCGGGAAAACCTGTAACGAAGATGATACCGCAAAGAAAATTCCGAATCCTTATTTTCTTTGCAGTATCAAGTCCGTCCTGTCCCGGCATGACCCAATCCATAAACACCATATCAAAGCTCCTGTTATCCTTTAAAAGCTTCGTTCCATTTTCATATTCCATTATCACTATGGCAATTCGCCTTGTTTTTTGATACTCAACCACCATTTCTTTAAGCTCTGTCCGGAACACTGCGTTGTCATCACAGATAGCAACAGTCATACAATATTCACTCCTTAAACATGAGTATTTTAGCATAGGTAATGAAGGATTTCAATACCGCCGGATTATCAGAAACAAAAATTTGTAATAAACCTGAATCCGTGAAACTAATAACGGAAAAAATTCGTTTTCGGGGATTGTCAAGGGGGACTTTTCCGCAAAAGTCCCCCTTGACT
>CADCQO010000209.1 GCA_902803585.1 uncultured Ruminococcus sp. | reverse complement strand
CTCATGACGAATCTGTGCCCGCTTGATTTTGCCGCTGAAGGTCTTGGGCAGTTCATCAACAAATTCGATCACACGGGGATATTTATACGGAGCGGTAGCGTGTTTGACGTGATCCTGCAATTCCTTCTTCAGTTCCTCGGTAGGGCGGTAGCCTTTCTTGAGAACGATCGTAGCCTTCACGACCTGTCCCCGAATAGGGTCAGGCACACCGGTGATGGCACATTCTACGACCGCATCATGTTCGATGAGGGCACTCTCTACCTCAAACGGCCCGATACGGTAGCCCGAACACTTGATAACGTCATCGTTGCGGCCAACAAACCAATAGTATCCCTCGCTGTCCTGCCATGCCATGTCGCAGGTATTATAATAGTCGCCAAGCAGTTTTTCTTCTGTCAGCGCAGGGTTGAGGTAGTAGCCGGTGAACAGACCGACAGGGGGGGTGTTCTTTACGTCCATGACGCAGATAGAACCTTCTTCACCGACAGCCACTTCCCTGCCGTCCTGATCGAGCAGACGGATATCATAAAGCGGTGAAGGCTTGCCGGAAGAACCGATTTTGATATCGTCCCACTGGAAATCTGCCAGCAGCACCGAACCTTCTGACTGTCCGAAGCCTTGATAGATATTGTGTCCCGTCAGACGCTGCCACTTCATGTTGACTTCCGCATTCAGCGGTTCGCCTGCCGTTGCATAGTGCTGGATAGAAGAAAGGTCGTAGTCCGCTACATTTTCCAGAAGCATGAAGCGGTACATGGTGGGCGGCGCACAGAAGGTTGTCAGATGGTACGCCGACATTTTTTCGAGCAGCTTGGCAGGTACGAACTTGTCCATATCATAGGCGAAAATCACCGCACCGCAGATCCACTGACCGTAGATCTTGCCCCAGCCGAATTTTGCCCAGCCGGAATCGCTGACACTCATATGCAGTTTGTTTTCCTGCACTCTCTGCCAGTATTTTGCTGTTACGATATGTCCGAGCGGATGGGCAAAGTTATGCTGTATCATCTTCGGCATACCTTCTGTGCCGGAGGTGAAATATACCAGCATGATGTCATTCCAGTGCGTTGCTTCTTCACCTGTCGGACGTTCAAAGACTTCGGACTGACAGGCGATTCTTTCTTCAAAGAAATTCCAGCCATCTCTGGGCTTGCCGACAACCGTTGCTGTTTCAAGCGTAGGAATCAGGGGCTTTGCCTGTTCTACCTGACTGATGACAAAATCATCGTTGATACATACGATGGATTTCACCTTTGCCGCATTGCCGCGGTAGACGATATCCTTTTTGGTGAGCTGCAAAGTGCTGGGAATGATGGTTGCACCGAGCTTGTGCAGGGCAACCGCACAGATCCAGTATTCCCATCTCCGGCGCAGTATCATCATGACAACATCGCCTTTGCGGATACCGATGCTTTTGAAATAATTTGCTGCTCTGTTGGACAGCAAACTGATGTCTTTAAAGGTAAAAGTATGTTCCTCGTTGTGGTCATCACACCAGACAAGCGCTTTCTTTTCAGCGTCCTGCTTTGCCCACTCATCTACAATGTCAAAACCGAAATTGAAATTTTCGGGAAAATGAACCTGATAATTTTTCTTGAAATCCTCATAGGAATCAAATTCGATACGAGGCAAATATCTGTCCAGCAGCATCTTTTCGTCTCCTTCTCACTCATTTCATGTAACTTTCCTGCAAATGTTCTCTATCGTTTCAATTGTCTTGTACAAAAATACTCTTATTGTCAGGACAATCTCCCGATTCAAAGTAAGTTTAGCATTTTGATAAATTGTTGTCAAGAAGGCATTTCCGAATCGGAAGCAGAAAGTGAAAAGTGAAAAATCAGCAGGTCTGTCTGCTGTCCTATGCTGTGAAGGACACCAGCCCCCGCATGGCTCCGTCAAAGGCATTTTCGCTGATGTCGCCGCCGATAAGATGCTTCCGGCAGACCAGCAGCGTTACCGTATGACCGCCGCTGCCGCTGTCATCTTCCTGATAAAAACTGTACTTTGTGCAGGTCTTTCCTTTGTAGTCCTCCAGATTCGTGCCGTAAGCCTTCTGGAGTTCGTTGTACCGGATATAGGTGTCGCTGAACCGGTACGGAATGATGACCTCTTCCTCCTGCACAGGGGCGTTTGCTGACGAGGCATCAAAAAACACAGCCGCCTGACGGGCTTCGTCCTGACTCCGGATAACAATACACAGTTCCTGTCCGTTAATGACCCGATAATCCCGCTGATGCCGCTGATAACTTAAAATGCCTCCTGCGGTCAGCACACTAAGGCTCACCAGTACAGACATCACCGCACAGCGCCGGTGCAGAGTCTTTTTCTCAAAGGATAAAGTCCACAAACATTTCCCACTCCGTTCCTGATAAATAGTGTTTCCTACAAAGCTGCTCCCTGTCCGCATAATCCGCCTGATATACCGCATATACTATTCTCTGCAGGGCAGGAAAAGCGTCCTGCAATTCTCACTATGAGGTGATATCCGATGAAACACAAGTTCTGTCCGCCCTGTACGGAAACAGGCACACCGTTCTATTCGCCTGCACAGGTTTCCCCTGATGAGTCCTCGATGCGTGTGATGCCTGCCCCCACCTACTCGCTGCATATGCCTGCCGCCTGTACCTTTATCCGCAATCTTCACCATACGGACGATGTGTTTTCGCTCTGAGTGCTTTTCTGCCATGTACATTTGCCCGTGTACATGGCACTATCCCATACATACGCCGCCCGCTGAAAAAATATTTTCATTTTCTGCAAATTTTTTTAAAAAAATGCTTGACAAAGAAAAACACTTGTGCTATGATAAATGAGTCGTCAGGAGAAAGCACGACAGCGGCGGTTCGCTGGTGTAGCTCAGTTGGTAGAGCAGCTGATTTGTAATCAGCAGGTCGGGGGTTCAAGT
>CADCQO010000208.1 GCA_902803585.1 uncultured Ruminococcus sp. | reverse complement strand
TCACTCTGACGGGTGAGTTCAAAGGGAATATTCTTTTTCACACCCTCTACCGCATCTTTGATATTGATAATGTAATGTCTGATACCGAGTGTGTTTACCAGCAGAAGTGACTTATCAATATCACTTTGCTCGCCACAGGGCATCAGCACACCGATTACCCTTTCCCTGCCCAGCGCTTCCACACACAATGCGGCTACAACGGAGCTGTCCTTGCCGCCCGAAATGCCGATAACAGCGCTGCAGTCTTTGCCGTTCTTTTCAAAAAAATCCTTTATCCATGCTACACACTGATTCTTTACCTCTTCCGCATCAAACATACTGCATTACCTCCATTCATTTGATAATCCCATTCTATCCCTTTTTTCAGCATTTGTCAATCAGGATTCAGCGAATAATTATCAATCAGCGGAAACTGCGAATGAAGCAGAACAGCTTGCAGAAACACAAAATATTTCCCCGCTTTAAGAACTTTTTAAGAAGCACGAGTATAATTGGAATCAGAAAATTTAAGGAGGACAATCTTATGCTTAAAAAGAGAATCGGGGTGGCACTTTTAGCACAGGCTATTTTGCTCGGTGCGATGATACCGACAGCCGGTATTACTGTCAGTGCCGCTTCTTCCAACACAACATTGACATTTTCAGATGCGGCAATCAAGGAAACATCAGCTGGCAGCGGTTATGTGATTGACGGTACAACGCTGACTATTACTGCGGCAGGTGTCTATCAGATCAAGGGAAGCTGTTCTGAAGGCAGTATTGTTGTCAGCAAGGGACTGAGTGACGTTATTCTGATTTTGGACGACCTCTCTCTTACATCTGCGGTAACAGCTCCCGTTGTTGTCAAAAAGGACAGCAATGTTACCATTCATTTAGATGGTACTTCCACTCTGACAGATAACGAGGATACCTCCACAAAAGATACTAACGAGGATTTTGAGGGAGCAGCGATCAAGGTCAAAAGCGGCTCTGCCGTAACATTCTGCGGCGATGGTACCTTGAACGTCAACGGCAACGCCTATAACGGCATTAAAGGCGCTGCTGGCTCCAGCCAGATCTACAACGGCGGTACTTACCGTGTAAATGCGGCAAATAACGGTATTGCCGCCGATGGAAGTCTGGTGTTCAACGGTGGGGATTTTACAGTAGATGCCGAAAATGACGGTATCAAATCCGTTCCGGAATCCGATGATACGGTTTCTGTTGGTTCTGTCACCATCAATAGCGGCACGTTTAACATTACTTCTGACGGTGACGCTGTACAAGCAGAAACACTCCTGAAAATCAGCAGCGGCAGCTTTAATATCAAGACGATGAACGGCTATCAGGACAGCAGCTTCAACAGCAGCACAATGAGCGCCAAAGATCTGAAAGTGTCCGGCGACAGGGAAAATATCGAAAATCAGCTTACCATCACAGGCGGCACTTTTACCATCAATACGGCAGACGATGCTATTCATTCCGATGCCAATGCCTCGATCACAGGCGGTACTTTTACTATCTATACGGGCGATGACGGCATTCACGCTGATACTCAGTTAGATCTCGGTGTCAGCGGCGGTCTGGCAAGAGATCCTGAATTTTATATCAGATCCAGCTATGAGGGACTGGAATCAGGTGTCGTGAATATATATTCCGGAAAATACTGGGTAACTGCCTCTGATGACGGTATCAATGCAGCGGGCGGCAGTGCAAACGGTTCTGACCCTGGCGCAGGCGGCGGCAATAACTTCAGACCCGGCGGCCGTCCGGGCGGACAAGGCGGTTTCGGCGGTCAAGGAACGTCCTCCGGCAATTACTCCCTTAACATTCTGGGCGGTTCGGTCTACGTCAATGCACTCGGCGATGGTCTGGACTCCAACGGCGCTTTGAATATGACGGGCGGCAATATTACAGTCTTTTCACAGGCAACAGGCGGCGATAACTCCCCGCTGGACTGCGATGGCACAATGACACTCAACGGTGCGGCTGTCTTTGCGGCAGGCACAAACCCCATGAACGAAAACCCGTCTGCTTCCGTCAGCCAAAGTTATTTCAAGCAGACCACCAGTTATTCAGCAGGTACGGTTGTTACCGTCAAAAACGGCAGCACTGTACTGTACAGCGATACCCTTCTGAGAAATATCAACTATCTCCTCTACTCTGAACCGAATGTTTCTTCTTCCTCCATTTCAGTTTCGACAGGCGGCAGTGTGGACACCTGCAGCAGCCACGCTTTTGCACATAACTGGAACAGCGGTACTGTGGTCACGAATGCAACAGCCGCCAGCACCGGTACAATCAGATATACCTGCCAGAACTGCGGTGCGACAGAATACAAAACCATTCCTATGACGGTTTCCGCAGGCTGTGACGGTCATGATGATGTTGTGATTACATCTGATGAAGGCTATAACGTGACTTTTTCCACTGACGGCGGCGCGTCTGTCAACATCTACTACACACAAGACTATACAAACGCTGATGAGGTTTCTGTTACAAAGACAGTTTCCCGCAACAGCGATTCAGGCGAACCGGACAGTACCGGTGACGGACAGGTAAACTTTACCGTTGTTCCGAAAAGCGGCTATGAAGTCGACAGCGTTACCGTCAGCGGCAGTTATAAGAACCTCAAGGACGTTTCTTCTGATGACCTGCCGAACACCTACCGTGTTACAAAGGCGGCAAGCGACCTGACGATCACTGTCACTACCAAAAAAACCGCAGCGGCGGAAGCGCTTGCACTGAATGCTTCTCTCTCATCCTCTGCTGTCACACTGGGGAACAGCGTCACGATCAGCGCTTCTGCATCAGGCGGTTCCGGCTCCTATACCTACGGCGTTTTCTATAAGAAATCTTCTTCCTCCACATGGTCAACCGCTCAGAGCTTTTCTTCCAACAACATGGTTACCCTAACACCTGCGGCAGCTGTTGCTTATAATATCTGTGTCAAGGTCAGGGACAGCAGCGGCACGATTGCCAAAGAATACTTCACCCTCACGGTTTCAAAGGCTTCTCTTACCAATCAATCGACTCTTTCATCTCAAAGCATTACACTCGGAAAGTCCGTTACGATCAAAGCATCAGCAGCCGGCGGCAGCGGTACTTATACTTACGGCGTTTACTACAAGAAATCTTCTTCCTCCTCAT
>CADCQO010000207.1 GCA_902803585.1 uncultured Ruminococcus sp. | reverse complement strand
GAAAAGAACAAGAAGCACACGCTTGAAATTGTCGTGGACAGATTGGTCATCAAACCGGAGATCCGTCCCCGACTGGCAGATTCCATAGAGGTTGCCGCCAAATTGTCGGGCGGTCTGGTGGCAGTCGCGGTGCAGGACGGAGAGGATATTCTTTTTTCACAGAATTATGCTTGTCCGGAGCATGGCGTCAGCATAGATGAACTGAGTCCCCGTATGTTCTCATTCAATAATCCTTTCGGTGCTTGTAAAAAATGTACGGGTCTGGGCGTATTTTTGCAGATTGACCTTAACCGGCTTGTCCCTGATCCCACAAAATCAGTGCGGCAGGGTGCTATCAAGGGCAGCGGCTGGGCGATGGACGGCAGTACAATTGCCTCGATGTACTTTGAAGCGCTGGCGCAGCAGTATCATTTTTCACTGGACACGCCTTTCAGGGATTTGCCGCAGGAAATTGTTGATATCCTGTTTTACGGCACGAAGGGCGAGAAAATAACCGTTCACCGTAAAAACGAGTACGGTTCGGGTATCTATCAGACGGATTTCGAGGGAATCGTGAATAATCTCGAAAGACGTTTCCGTGAAACACAAAGCAGCTGGGTGAAGGCGGAAATCGAGAGCTATATGTCAGCGGTTCCGTGTGACGCTTGTCAGGGCAGAAGACTTTCACCGGAAAGTCTGGCAGTAACGGTCGGCGGTCTGAATATCAGCGAATACTGCGATATGTCAGTAGAGCAGGCTTTGCGTTTCTCGGCAGAATCACGCCTGACAGACCGTGAAAAGCTGATTGCATCGGCAATCACCAAAGAAATTGACAGCCGTCTGAGCTTTCTGAACAGTGTCGGACTGTCGTATCTTACCCTGTCACGTTCAGCTGGCACGTTGTCGGGCGGCGAAAGTCAGCGTATCCGTCTGGCAACACAGATTGGCTCGGCACTGTCGGGTGTACTGTACATTCTCGACGAGCCGAGCATCGGTCTGCACCAGCGGGACAACGATAAGCTGATTGCTACCCTCAAAAGCCTGCGTGATACAGGAAATACCGTTATCGTGGTAGAACATGACGAGGATACCATGAAAGCGGCAGATTATATTATAGACATCGGACCAGGAGCGGGCATTCACGGCGGTGAACTGGTCTGTGCGGGCGATATCGAAGCAATAAAAGCCTGTGACCGCTCGCTGACAGGGCAGTATCTCAGCCGTAAGCTGTCTGTTCCCGTACCGGAACACAGGCGGGAGGGCAGTGGTCAGAAGCTGAAAATCTATGGTGCCCGTCAGAACAACCTGAGAAACATTGATGTGGAAATTCCTCTGGGAAAATTTGTCTGCGTCACCGGCGTATCAGGTTCGGGCAAATCCTCGCTCATCAACGAGATACTCTATAAACAATTGTCGGCTGACCTGAACGGCGCAAGACCTCTGCCGGTTCAGTGCGATAAAATTACCGGTACAGAGTATCTGGACAAGGTGATCGACATTAACCAGTCACCTATCGGCAGAACGCCCCGCTCCAATCCTGCTACCTATACAGGCGTTTTCACAGACATCAGAGAGCTGTTTGCCCAGACCAACGAAGCCAAAAAGCACGGTTTCAGCTCAGGCAGATTTTCCTTCAATGTCAAGGGCGGACGCTGTGAGGCGTGTCAGGGTGACGGTATCATTAAGATAGAAATGCACTTTCTGCCTGATGTATATGTTCCGTGTGACGTGTGCGGCGGCAAACGCTACAACCGTGAAACGCTTGAAGTAAAATACAGGGGAAAGTCGATTTATGACGTACTGGAAATGACGGTAGAGGAGGGCTGTGCGTTTTTTGCCAACCACAGCCGCATCTACAACAAGCTGAGAACGCTGTATGATGTGGGACTGGGCTATATCAAGATCGGACAGCCCTCTACAACGCTGTCGGGCGGTGAAGCACAGCGCATCAAGCTGGCGGCGGAGTTATCCCGCCGTTCTACGGGCAGAACCATCTATATTCTGGACGAACCCACTACCGGACTGCATATTGCCGATGTACACCGGCTGATCGAGGTACTCCAGAAATTTGCGGATAACGGCAACACAGTAGTGGTTATCGAGCATAATCTGGATCTGATCAAAACAGCCGATTATATTATTGATCTTGGCCCTGAAGGCGGTGACGGCGGAGGAATGGTGATTGCCGAGGGCACACCGGAGGAAATCGCCGCCTGCGAAGCATCTTATACAGGACAGTATCTCAGAAAAATGCTGTAATATCGTGTCAGACAGAAAAAGGAAAACTGTGGCAGGGCTGTGTTCCTGCCCTCAGCAGGCTGACCGGATTGTTGTGATAAAGGAGAGAAAAGGATTGTTCGGCTATCTCAGACCCGAAAAGGACGAACTCAAAGTCCGTGAGTATACATTATACAAAAGCGTATACTGCGGATTGTGCAGGCATCTCGGCAAGGATTACGGACTGCTGTCATGTCTGACGCTGAGCTATGACTGCACTATGCTGGCGATGGTGTCGTTCTCACTGAAAAAAGAAACCTGTACGGTACATAAAGGGCGGTGTGTGGTCAATCCCCTGAAAAAATGTATGTTCTGTGATGGCGGCGGTGAAGGGTTCCGTCTGGCAGGGGCTGTTTCTGTTCTCATGACGTATTACAAACTCACGGATACCATTCAGGACAGCGGTTTCTGGAAAAGAACAAGTGCCCGCCTGCTCAGAAAACTGATGAAAAGAAACTACCGCAAGGCGGCAAAGGCTTATCCTGCGATTGACGAGGACTGTCGGGTGATGATGCAGAGGCAGAGAGAAGCCGAAGCTGCCGGAAGCGGTGTAGACAAAGCGGCTGATCCTACAGCGGTCATGCTGTCGTCTTTGTGCCGTCGTTTGTCGGAAAAGCCCGAAGAACAGCAGATTCTCAGTCATTTCGGCTATCAGCTCGGCAGGTGGATTTACCTGATGGATGCGGCAGATGATCTGGAAAAGGATATCAGAAAGGGCAATTTCAACCCCTTTCGCACGAAACAGCAGGAAGAACCTGAAAACATCATGCTGTACTGTAACAATGTGTTGAATATGACGGTTTCACAGCTTTTGCTGGCATATGATTTGTTAGAATTGACAGCATATAAAGAAATTCTTGACAATATTGTATATCATGGGTTATCATTTCAACAGAAGTACTGTTTGTTCGCAAAGAAGAAATCCAAAGAGCACCACAAAAAGTGCCGCAAGAAGGACAGGGATTATTATGACTATCTCGAAAATGGCGACAGAAGATAAAAAAATATTTTTGTCAGTGGCAGCGCAGGCTTTGACCGGTATACCGTCAGACAGTCAGTATGTGCCTGTTCTGAATGCACTGCGTAAAACGGAAGTGCAGGAGGCACAGAAGGCGTTTTTGTGTATACGGCAGCAAGACAGGGAGGACGCATACGGATGTTTGCTCACAGCGGTTTTTCTGCTTCTGCACGGACATTTTGTTTCTGCGGAACAGATGGCATCGCTTGCCTGCCAGAAGGACAGCAGCAATGCCGCATTCGGACGTTTCAGGGACGATATCCGCAAAGCGGGGAGTACGCTGTTTCTGCGGAAAAAGCGGCGTGATGATGCACAAAGCAGTGTTGACAGGGAGGAAGAGGCTTCATCGTGCGGTATTGCGGCTTTCTGTGAATGTTGTGAATGCTGTATGGAATTCTCGTAAAAGGGAAATAATGCCTGTTTGGGCAGGATTTGAAAGGAAAGAAAGCTATGAATGATCCGTATAGCGTGTTGGGCGTATCGCCGTCTGCGACGGACGAAGAAGTAAAGAAAGCCTATCGGGATCTGGCAAAAAAATATCACCCCGATAAATATATCAACAGTCCTTTGGCGGACGTTGCTTCGGAAAAAATGAAGGAAATCAACGAGGCTTACGACAAGATTCTTGAGGAACGCAAAAGGGCAAAAAGTCAGGGACAGAATTACGCTTCTTATCATCAGAACCGTTCAGGCTATGCACATATCCGTGCGATGATTAACAGCGGCGATTTCAGCGGAGCGGAGGCAGCGCTGTCTGCCATTCCTTCTGACCAGCGTGATGCGGAATGGTATTATTTGATGGGCGTTGTGGTTTATCAGAAAGGCTGGCTGGAAGATGCCTATAACTATTTCCAGACGGCTTGTCGCATGGATCCGAACAATGTAGAGTATCAGTCACTTTATCGGCGTGTACAGCAGCAGCGTTCCGGTACACAGGGCGGTTATAATCCCAATGCACAAGTCACACCCGACTGCGGCTGCTGTGATGTCTGTACCTGCCTGTTGTGCTCTGACTGTTTGTGCCATTGCTGCAGGGGCTGGGGATAACAAAAGTATGCGGGGAATCCTCGTCAGAGATGAGGGTTTCCCTTTTTTTAAAGGAGGCTTTGCAGGCTGTGATGAAACAGACGCAGAAAATAGCTTTGAGCGGTCTTATGACGGCACTGGCCGCAGTAGTGCTCATTCTTTCCAATATTGTTCCGATAGGCTTGTACACGTTTCCCGCAGCGGCAGGAATCATCATATATATTCTTTCCTTTACGGTGGGACGTTCTTACGCTTGGGCTTCATATGGGGCAGTATCCCTTCTGAGCCTTTTTCTGTGTGCAGACAGAGAAGCTTCGCTGTGCTTTGTGTGTTTTCTCGGATTTTATCCGCTTCTGAAAGAGCTTCTTGAAAAACTGCCGAAGGTACTGGCATATGCCGCCAAAGTCCTGCTGTTTAATGCGGCGGCTGTCAGCGTCTATTGTCTGGTGATATTTGTCTTTTCTCTGCCGGAAGAGAGCTTTAACATTTTCGGAATTCATCTGCCTGCTGTCTTTCTGGCAATACTGAATGTGATATTTCTTCTGTATGATTGCGCTGTCACAATCTTTTTCAGAACGTATGGAAATAAAATTAACAATTTTGTTACAAAATTTACGGGACGATTTTAGTGCAAAATGCACAAACGGAAAATTTTCCTTCTGGGAAATATATAAAAGGTCGCTGAATATTTGTACAAAACGTCAGTTGAACAACAAAAAAATCACTGATTTTGTGAAAATGTCATAAATTACATGGTTGCTTTATACATATTGCCGATTGCTAAGAGGTAAAAAATATGTTATAGTGATAACGATATGCCGATGGAAGAGGATAAAATCGGTTACAAAATTGTAAATATTATGAAAGACGGTGTTATTTTTTATGGAACAAGAAACGAAACACTTTACACAGAAGCGCCGTATCCGATGGTTGGTGGCTGTTATCTGCACACTGGCACTGGTACTCGCTTCTCTTCCGCTGGTTTCTCTGACAGCATCAGCAAGCACCCCGATTTATGTCAGAACAGAAGCCAAAGTCAATCTCCGTTCCGGTGCAGGCAACAATTATTCTTCTATCAAAGTCATTGCTAAAGACACAACATTGACACTTCTGGACAGATCCAACACCAATTGGTATAAGGTACGTCTGGCAGACGGTACGACCGGCTACTGCTATGTGCCTTATATGGACGTACTCAACGACTGCAAAACTACGGATTATCTGAATTTCCGTACAGGCCCCAGCACAAATTATACCATCATGCGTACACTTCCTCCGAATACCCAGATGGATATTATCTGTTTCTGCGGCAATTCATGGCTGAAAGGCCAGACATCTGACGGTACTGTCGGATATGTGTGCACAGATTATGTGGATTATATCGCAGATGCTTCGATCAAAGTATCTACTTCTACCTCGCAGACAACAAGCGGCGGTTTTGCTCTGTCTGAATCCTCAAGACAGCTGGCAAAGGGCAGAAAATTCACGCTCACAGCTTCCGGCGCAAAAGGTACGGTTGCATGGACATCAAGTGACAGCAAGGTGGCTGAAGTAACAGACGAGGGTGTCGTAAAGGGTCTGCGTACCGGTACTGCTGTGATTACAGCAGTTGATACAAAGAGCAAGCAGTCCATGACCTGCAAAGTAACAGTTGTTCAGACAGATTACCGCTTTATTTTCCTGAGTGAAACTTCCAAGAAGATCGAAGCGGGTCAGAGCTTTACCCTTACAGGACGCACAGAGCCTGAAGGCGGCAAATATACGCTCAAGTCCTCCGATACATCTGTTGTAACCGTCACACAGGCGGGTGTCGTCAAAGGCATCAGCGCAGGAACAGCCAGTATTACCGCATCTGATGCAACAGGTGTTATCACAAGAACCTGTCAGGTAACTGTAACAGCGAAGCCCGCAGCAAAGCCTGTTACACCGGCACCCTCAACAACTTCTGGGGGAAGCATTTCCCTTTCGCAGACAACCGCAGCCGTATATGCGGGTTCTTCCTTCCGTCTGTATGCCACAACATCTCCCTCAAGTCTGGCAGTTACATGGACAAGCAGCAACAACAGCGTTGCTTCTGTCAATGACGGTCGTGTCAGCGGTCTGAGAGCAGGAACGGCAGTCATTACTGCTTCTGACAGTACCGGTCAGGTAAAGGCAAAGTGTACGGTAACAGTGTACGGCGTTAACTCCGGTTATGTTACATTGTCCCGTTACTCCGCTTCAACAACAGCGGGCAAGACAATTTACATACAGGGCTATAACGGCTCAACATGGGGAAGCAGCGATCCCGGTGTAGCAACCGTCTGGAACGGCTTTATTGAAACCAAAAAAGCAGGCCGTGCAGCAATCACCTATACAAACTCTTCTGGTCAGAAGGCGATTTGTGTCGTTACCGTTTCAGAGCCGGCTCCGATCAAGTTCGCTTATTCTTCACCGAACTCCGCTACACTGAGTTCAAAGGTGACACTGGTAGCCATTACCGACAAGAAGCGTACAGGCGTTTACTTTGAGGTAAAGGACGGCGTTTCGTCTTCTATCATGGCAACCAGCAAGACAGTAGAGGGTGACACCATTGTCTGGAAGGGAAGTTATACCCCCACCAAGGCAGGAACCTTTACGGTCAAGGCTTATTCCAAGTATAATAACACATGGTCAACCTGTGCAGACGGTACCAGCGATGTATTTATTTCCAACAAGAACAGCTCGCAGGAATCCGGTCTGAAAAGACTGAGAGCAAGCGATGGCGTTATCAGCCTTATTGGTACAATGGAAGGCTATGTTTCCGGCATTACCTATGACTGGATGGCTTACAACGTGCCGACACTGGGTCATGGCTATGTTGTATGGGAAGGCGAATGCTTCTACAATAACCTGACAAGAGGCGAAGCATTTGCACTGCTGGTAAGATCTATCAATGTACTGAACTTTACATCTGACGTTAATAACCTTCTCATCAATAACGGTATTTCTTTCAATCAGCAGCAGTTTGATGCACTGGTTTCCTTCTCCTATAATCTCGGTACAGGCTGGACGTATTCTTCTGACGTGAAAAACACCCTGCTGAATTGCTATGGCAGCACAGGACGTGACCTGAGATATGTCAACCGCAACGCCCTGATTTCGCAGGTACTGGCTTATCATCATGCCGGCGGCAATTGCTACTACGGCTTGCTGTACCGCAGAGCAGATGAACTGGAAATGTTCCTGTACAATGACTATCAGGTAGACGGCAGAAACAACAAGTATCATTTCCCGAATCCCTCTTGTATCAGCTTTCCCTGATGATTGATATTCTATGAAAACAAGGCTGTCACACCGGTTATCCGATGTGGCAGCCCTGTTTGCGTATGGTGTTTTTCTCTGACAGCGGTATACCGTATGTGCAGGCGTTTCCTCTGACAGTCAGCAGGCGAAAATATCTTCAAACATTGCAATGGAAGACATGGCGCAATAGTCTTCGTCCCCGAAAATAAAATGGTTTGTCAGCTGTACGCCCAGTGTACTGAGGGCGTTTTTGATCTTGATAGTTGCGGCAATATCCTTTTGAGATGGAAAAGCCAGACCGCTGGGGTGGTTATGTGCTAAAACCGCACTGTGCGCCCTGTATTTTGCTGCCAGCTGCAGAATACCCTGAAAGTTAATGTCAGAGGAAACAAAAGTTCCTTTGCTGACGAAATCGCAGTAAATCTGCTTGTGCTGACGATTCATCAGAAGCAGCAGGACGTGTTCTTCTTTCTTGCCGATGAAATGCGGAAAAAGAACATCTTTGATATCTTCCAGTCCGACCAGAGGCAGATTTTTGGTTTTCTTGTTGGCCAACTCGGTATAGTATCTTGAGCAAAAGGCGGGTATGAACTTGAACAGGGAGATCACCGGAAAGGTCAGCCCAAAGTCCTCCAGACTTCTTATAGGTCTGTCAAATACATTGGAAAAGCAACCGCATTCCTTCAGAAGACGATCCGCCAATTCAGCAGTATCCCTGCGTGGGAAACAGTAAAAAAGAAGCAGTTCCAACAGTTCCTGATCGCTGAAAGCCTGAAATCCTTCCTTGCGGAAGCGGCTTTTCACGCTGTCACGATAATTTTTTCGCTGTCTGGCATCATCACTCATTCTGACATCTCCTTTCTGGCAGCACATGATGTCATTATATCCCGTTACGAAATATTTTTCAACCGCATAAGACAAAAATTGACAATATTTTTGCTTCTGCCGAAGATGGTAAGGTGTTTCACCTGAATGGTTTGGGAAGCTCCATGTTTCTGTCAGGCAGGGAAGTGTGCAGCTATGGTGACTGGAAGGGTAATCATATGCGCCCATACCTCTGAAGAATGTATCACAAAGCAAAGTCCGGAGCGAACCTTTGCAGGATGTTCCGGACTTCAGCAGTGAAAGAGAGTGGATTTCATTGACAAGCTGTTATCTGACGGTCAGACGGTAACAAGCTGTTCATCTGACCGCCAGACCGTTCCCGTCCCTGCACTTTTTATCCCGTCAGCAACGGAAATGTGTTACAGTGCAGCAGTGTAAGAGGAAACGCTGTTTTCGTTGCCAGAGGTTTCTGAGGACTGCTTGAGGGATTTGCGCTTTTCTGAACGTTGAGGCTTCTGGATATCTGTGCCGTCCTCAGAGGCTGGAGCAGTGTTGGTACGCTTATGTGGGGGACGCTTCTTTTCGCTCTTGATGGTATTTTCGGTGCTTTCAGCAGACGATGCAGGCTTTTTTCTCTTGTGTCTGCCTTTGCTCAGAGAGGGCTTGTCTGTTTCGTCAGCGGTATCTTCCGAGAGTGACTCGCTGTCGGAGCTTTTCTGGGGACGGGCACGGTGTTTTCTGACCTTGCGGGAGTTCTCAGACGGTGTACTGCTGTCGGTGTTGGCGTCGTTTCCCGTTTCTGTCTTTTCAGGAGCAGAAATGCTGTAACTGTCGCTGTTGTCGGTATCCGCCGCCGAAGCAGACAGGGCAAAGGTGGAACCGCCCGCCAGAAGGGCAGCAGCCAGAGCAGAAGTCAGAAACAATGCGGAAAGTTTTTTCATGATGATCATATCCTTTCTGAATTTTATTTTTATGTTGCCGGGGGATTGATTATATGATAAAACGTGATCTTGGAATGCAGTAGGAATTATAGTGGATATTTGGTGGAATTTCTGTGGAATGTGGTATCAATGCCGGTTTCACAAGGATTTTCTCAGGAAAAAGACAAGATATATGGTGACTTTTTACAGATTCGTGCTATAATGGAAGAAACAGGCAGCGTCTATTATTGTTTTGATGAAAGGAGATCAGGTATGATTTACTGTATGGGGGACATTCACGGAAATTATGAGGGCTACTGTGAGCTTTTGCAGAAAATGCGTTTTTCGGACAGGGATACACTCTATACCATCGGGGATATTGTTGATCGTGGTCAGGAGGGTATGAAGGTACTGCTGGATATGATGATGCGCCCCAATGTTTTTCCGATTCTCGGCAACCACGACTACATGGCATACAATTGTCTTCAATGGCTGTCAGAGGAAATCACAGAAGAAAGCATCAGACAGCTTGAGGGTGAGAAACTCCACGCTATTTCCGAATGGATAGAGAACGGCGGAGGGGATACTATCACGGAGTTCCGACGGCTGACGAAGGAAGAACGCGAACTGGTGCTGGAATATTTCGATGAGTTTGCATTTTATGAAGAAGTAGAAGCAGGCGGAAAGTCCTTTGTACTGGTGCATGGAGGACTGCCGGACTTTTCACCGGAAAAACCGCTGGAGGATTACGAACCGGCGGAAATGATATGGGACAGGTGCGACTATTCAAAAACATACTTTCCCGACAAGTATCTTGTGACCGGACACACACCTACACGCAACATCAGAGATAGTCTTGGCCAGCCCCTGAGTGATAAAATATTGATGTGCAATCATCACATTGCTATTGACTGCGGTTCGGGTCACGGCGGACTTCTGGGGGCTGTTTGTCTGGATAATCTGAAGGAATTTTATGCCTGATGGATATTTCTGAGCGAAAACAGGCGGGGTGTTTTTAGCAGACTGTACAAAAGCAGACTTGAAATTTCTATGTGTTATTTTTTGACATTTTCTTATAAAAATTGTATAATGGGCTTACGCTCTTTTTGGAAATATTTTATTCAAATTTTGTGAGTCTACTAATCTGCTGGTCATGAAAATGACGTTCATTCAGGCGTGAAGGTATTTTGTGAGGGTAAACGGCTGTTCTGAACAAAATGGCAGATACGAAAGGAGATGTAAGGTCAATGACAGAGGAGATGGTCAAAGAACTCGAAAATCTTCATCAGCAGTTCAGGCGAATGAATAAGGCGGTCAATAATGCCTTTTTTCTGGAAGCTGTTTTTATTGAGTATATGATAATGGAGGATTACGCAGAGCTGATTCTTCGTACAGCAGGGCTTTGGGAATCCTATCTGAAAAAGCGCAGAGGTCATGAACCTGCCATTGATTCCAAAATCAGATATATTCAGGCTTCATCACTGACGAAAAAGACATTGCTAAACAAGTATTTCGGAGATGAGCTTCTGGATAGGGTATCCGCATGGAAACAGGAACGCTGTAAGCTCATTATGACTCTGCTGAAAAGCCGGCCCGCAGCGGAATATGCAGAAGCAATCGCCAGAGAAGGAAAAGAACTTGCTGCAGCAGTACGCAGCCGTTACGCATCATTTCAAAGATGTGTACAGCGTCGCGCAGACTAAAAGAACAAGCGTATGACAATCAGGGGAACGTCATACGCTTGTTTTTTGCTGTTATAGAGAGATCAGCTGTCAGATTTTCAGCTTTTCTTATCTCCGTTCATCTGGAGAGCCTCTTTGTTTTCGGTGGTGTAGCTCAGTGCAATGTGATATTCCGATTCATAGATCTGTTTCCATACCTCATAGTTTCTTTGCATCATGTCGATGATCTGCTTACGGTAGGGAAGATTCGGATCAGGATAAATCGGCTCGGCAACATGAATGGTGTATTCCTGTACATAAAAGCCGTCTTCGCCCATCACATCAGAGTCTTTCATGGTAATGAAGCAGGGAAGGACAGGCGCATTGTTTTTTGCCGCAAACATGAACGCGCCGCTTTTCAGGGGCTTGGGTTTGCGGTAGTTCCACCACATACTCTG
>CADCQO010000206.1 GCA_902803585.1 uncultured Ruminococcus sp. | reverse complement strand
TGTCTGCAGTACGCCGGCCACTGAAAAGACCGACATCGACATGACGGCGGACAACAGGTAAGCAGCAGCCTTGCGGAATTTTGTGCGAATTTTTGTCATTCATTCAGACCTTCTTTCTTTCAGATTTTTTCTTTGGTTCACAAAAACCATCGGAGACAGCATTGTCGGGCGTCAGAAAACAACACTGCCCCACTATCACTTACAGTATAATACACTGTCCGCATCTTTTATTTCTTTCAAAGAATTATTTTCAATTCTATATAAATATTTTCTCCTCAAAAAGCTATTTTTTATCACAAATCAACAAAGAGGAAAGATGAAAATTATGAGATACAAAAAATTTCGCATAACTTTATGATAATTCGACCTTTTGGGGTCGAATTTTTTTGTTTTCAGAGGGTTAAGTGAAAGGGGGATTAAAAAAAACGAAAAACAGAGGCAGCCGGTACGGCATGAAATTTGGAAATGGAGGTATGTAGTACGAAAGATATCAGTTCAAGAGAAAAGAAATTTTGCGAGATTTATGTCATTTGCGGTGACGGCACACAAGCGGCTCAGACAGCAGGTTATGACAAGCCCGACAGAGCAGGGGCGGCTTTGCTTTGCAGGGACGAGATTATCTGCGAAATCGGGCGTTTGTATGAAAGGCATCTGAAAAACGCCAGACAAAAAGCCTATGCCGGTTATGAGCGTATTGCTTTTGGCAGTGTCAATGATGCGGTGCGTCTTCTTTTTGAAAATGTCACCGATACGGCTTCGCTTGAGGAATATGATCTTTACAATGTCGCTGAAATCAGGCGTCCGAAGGAGGGGGCTCTCGAAATCAAGTTCTTTGACCGTCTGAAGGCTCTGGAAAAACTGGAGCAGTACGGTCAGGACGGCAGTAAGTCCGCCTCTGACTTTTATCAGGCGTTAGTCGGCGGTACTGCCCGACTGCCGTCAGCCCGTCAGGAGTGTGATTCATGAGCTATTGTCCGTTCTCACCGAAACAGCTGGACGTCATGAGCTGGTGGTCACCTCTCAGGGAAACGTCCCGCTATGACGGTATTATCTGTGACGGTGCTGTCAGAAGCGGCAAAACGCTGTGTATGAGTGTGTCATTCGTTTGCTGGGCGATGTTTGCCTTTGACGGATCCTCTTTTGCCATCTGCGGTAAAACGATCCGGTCTGTCAAGAGGAATGTTGCGGCACCGCTCATCAGCGTTTTACGGGAGCTGGGTTTTTATGTCGAGGAAAAGCTTTCTTACAATCTGTTTTATGTTTCCTGTGGAAAGCGCCGCAACACGTTCTATCTTTTCGGCGGGCGTGACGAAGGGGCGGCTGCTCTCATTCAGGGTATGACGCTCTGCGGCGTGATGCTCGATGAAGCTGCATTGATGCCCCGTTCCTTCGTGGAACAGGCGCTGGCACGATGTTCAAAAGAAGGCTCAAAGCTATGGTTCAACTGCAACCCTGAGTATCCGCAGCACTGGTTTTTTCGGGAGTGGGTCAGCAGGGTGAAAGAAAAGAATCTTTACTATCTCCACTTTATGATGGACGATAATCCTTCTCTTTCCGAAAAAATCCGTCAGCGTTACAGGACTTTATATTCCGGTGCTTTCTATGACCGTTTTGTGCTGGGAAAATGGTGTGCGGCGGAAGGGCTGGTTTATCCCTTCATGTCGGATAACGCCATGTTTTATCCTGTTCCGGAAGGTGAAGCGGAAGATTATGCCGTTTCGTGTGATTACGGTACAGTCAATCCTTCATCATTCGGTTTATGGGGGCTGTATGACGGCGCATGGTACCGTATCGGGGAATATTATTACAGTTCAAGGCGGGAAGGACAGTCCCGTACAGATGAAGAACATTATGCAGGTCTGGAAAAGCTGATCGGTGATAAGCCCGTCAGCCGTATTATTGTAGACCCGTCAGCGGCAAGTTTTATTGAAGTTATCAGGCGTCACGGCAGATACCGTGTATTTCCGGCTGAAAACAAAGTGCTGGACGGTATCCGCAGGACAAGCACCGCCCTGAAAGAAAGGCGTATCCGCATTTGCAGAAATTGTGAAGATGCAGTGAGGGAGTTCGGATTATATCGTTGGGAAAGCAGCGGAAAAGATGCGCCGCTCAAAGAAAACGACCATTCTATGGACGATATCCGGTATTTTGTAACAGGCGTACTGAACGACGGGGAGGACAGTTTCTTTGTGATGGCTTCGGAGCGATAGAACATGGGAAATAAAGGGTATGGGGCGGGCAATGATGACAGGAGGTGAAAGAATGAGTTTATTCAAGCGAAAAAAGCGTGAAACTGTCAGCGTGCAGACAGCAGTCAGCGATGGTTATCATACAATTCCGTTTTCACTGCTGAACCGTACTGCTCAGAGCCGCTGTGAAAGAAAGCTGTATCAGGCGCTGCGGGAAAATATCCCGATCGTTGATGCGGCTATCTATAAAATTATACGGCTGGTCGGCGGATTCCGGATTACTTGCGATGACAGGAAAACTGAGCGTTTACTGAATGACTTTTTAGACAAAGTACAGGTCAACGGCTGTCAGGAAGGTATACGCCGTTTTCTGGAAAGCCATCTTGACCGCCTTATCACAGATGGTACGGCAGTAGGCGAAATTGTTTTGTCACCGAACGGAAAGGAAATTGCAGGTCTGTACAATGCTTCACTCGATTATGTGGCATTAGCGGCAGACAAAAACCCTTTCGACGTTGTGATCTATGCTATTGCGCCCAGCGGTGAAAGAATTCCGGTTGCTTATCCGGAACTGGTGATATGCAGTACGCTGATGAACGAACCCAACAGCGTTTATGGAACATCTGTTCTGAGGGGGCTGCCGTTTGCGGGAGATCTGCTGATGAAGATTTTCCATGCAACGGGCACAAACTGGGACAGAGTGGGAAATGTACGCTTTGCGGTGTCCTACAAGCCATCGGAAAACGACAGGAGCTTTACCAAAGAACGTGCGGCACAGATTGCAGGCGAATGGAGCAAGGCGATGAAAAGCCCTGAACCAAAGGACTTTGTCAGTGTAGGAGATGTGAGCATTAAAGTTATCGGAGCGGATAATCAGATACCTGATGCACAGGTTCCTGTGCGTATGCTGATTGAACAGCTTATCGTAAAACTTTCGATTCCGCCGTTTTTGCTGGGGTTATCCTGGGCAACAACAGAGCGTATGTCTGTACAGCAGGCGGATATTCTGACAAGTGAGCTGGAATACTACCGTGACCATCTGACAGCGGTTGTCCGCCGGATATGCGATTTGTGGCTGCGTTTGCACGGCAGACAGTGTTCTTATCGCATCGAATGGGAAAATATCAGCCTTCAGGATGAAGTAGAACTTGCCAGAGCCGGTCTTTTGAATGCACAGGCAGAAGCACTGCGTTCAAAGAATAAAGAATAGTGAAGGAGATAGAAATGGAAGAGAAGAAAGAGGAAATGGAGGCTGTCAACAGGTTCACGAGAAGAACACTGACTGAGGACGATGTGTATATTTTTTCGGTAGTGCTGTGTGATAACGAAATAGACAGGGACTATGAGCGTTTTTCGGACGAATCCCTTGAAAAACTCAGTGAACTGTTTGTGGGCGTGACAGGTATCGCTGACCACGACCCGAAAAGCAGCAACCAGAGTGCAAGAATTTTTTCCTGCTGTGTGGAAACGGCAGAGGACAGGGAAACCTCTGACGGCAGACCTTACCGCCGCTTATGCGCAAGGGCATATCTGCCGAAAAGTCAGAAAACCGAAGAACTGATTCTTGCGCTTGACAGCGGGATCAAAAAGGAAGTCAGTGTAGGCTGTGCTGTAAAGCAGCGTATCTGCTCTATCTGCGGAGAGGATATCTCGGTTTGTCAGCATATCAGGGGCAAACGATACGATAACCGCTTATGCTATGCCACACTGGACGAACCGACCGATGCTTATGAATGGTCTTTTGTAGCAGTGCCCGCTCAGAAAGAGGCGGGTGTTATCAAGGGCTTTTCTCCATCGGCGGAAACCATATTCAACAAGTCGGTCAGAACCGGCAGTCAGGGAGGTTACAGAATGGAAGTTGAAAAGAAATTGTTGGCAGGAGGAGAACAGCACTTTACAGCTGCTGAAATGCAGGAGCTTGCTAAAAGCTATCGTCTTTTGCAGGAGAAAGCCGCAGACGGTGAAATGGTGCGCGACAAGGTAATCAAGGAGCTCAGAAGCCTCGCGGCGGTTGTGCTGCCCTAGCTGACAGCAGAAACAGTTCTTAAAATGACGGAGGGACTTTCTTTCCGTCAGCTGGACGAAATGAAAAATGCCTTTGAAAGCAAGGCGTCTGAGGTGCTGCCGCTTCGTCCGCAGCTTTACAGACAGTCCCAGCCCTCAGACGGCAGCAACAATGTTTATCAGAATATTTAAGGAGGAATTTTATCATGAGTGTAGGATTTAATGGTTTTGGAGAAAATGTGGCAACCTTTGAGGCTGCCAGCGGTGTAGCGGCAGGAAAGCCTGTGGCAGTATCCGCCAACAACAAGGTACAGAATGTTACGAGCGGTGCTTTTTGCGGTATCTGCGTCAATGTGCGTGAAGGTTATGCAGGTGTACAGCTCAGGGGTTTTGTGACAATGCCGTATTCGGGTTCGGTATCTGTCGGCTATCAGAAGCTGGCGGCGGCTGCGGGCGGAAAGGTCACGGTAGATACCACCAACGGCAGAGAGTATCTTGTGATCGAAGTGAACAGCACGGCCGGCACAATCGGCTTTATGCTTTAATAACGTAAAGGAGGAAATCAACAATGGCATTTTATGATTCTATCAGACTCGAAAAGGGTATGTACAGCGGGGGCAGATCTCTGACGGCTGTACTGGAGGAGCTTGATCCTTCCGAAAACTATAAAGGCACGGAGCTGGAGGGTCTGGACGCTTTTCAGCGTCAGCTCAAGCGTTACGACATCAGAGTCGGCGGGGCACATTCCGACAGTGTACAGAAATTCTTTGAAACGGCGAATTCTGCTGCACTGTTTCCGGAGTATGTGGCAAGAGCTGTCCGTCAGGGACTTGAGGGAAGCGACTGCCTGAAGGATATTATCGCAGCTAAAACCGTGATTGACGGGTTGGATTACCGCTCTGTTGTATCCGCTCCCAGCGATGATGAGAAATCTCTGAAACCTGTTGCAGAGGGTGCCGCTCTCCCCCAGACAACCATCAGAACCAACGAAAATCTTGTCAGGCTGATTAAGCGCGGCAGAATGCTGGTAGCGTCCTATGAAGCAATCAAGTATCAGCGTCTTGATTTGTTTACCGTTACACTGCGCCAGATCGGTGCCCATATTGCCCGTGAACAGGTGAAGGACGCTGTCAATGTGATTATCAATGGTGACGGCAATAACAACGCCGCTTCTGTGGTATCACTGGGAACCGCCAATTCACTGTCATATGCTGATCTTATCAATCTGTGGGCGAATCTTTCTCCCTATGAGCTGAATACAATGCTCGCACCTTCGGATATGATGCAGAAGCTGCTGGCATTGAGCGAAATGAAAGATGCACACGCCGGTCTGACATTTCAGGGTACAGGCAGAATGATTACGCCGCTGGGTGCTAATCTGCTGCATATTCCTTCGATGGCATCAGGAAAAATCATCGGTCTGGACAAGAATTGTGCACTGGAGATGGTGCAGTCGGGCGGTATTATTCTTGACAGCGACAAGCTCATTGACAGACAGTTAGAGAGAGCGTCTATCAGCTGTATTGCTGGTTTTGCAAAGATTTTCAAAGACGCTTCAAAGGTACTGGCGTAAACATACGGAAACGGAGGAATGACAGTTGAATCTGGAAAGTGTTTTGCGGCTTTTTGAGAAACTGTCGGGACTTTCGGAAGAAGAGGGCAGAGCGTACAGCTTTCTGTGTGAGTTGGCGGTGCAAAAAATCAGTGCGATGGTCGGCTCCCACAAAGCAGACGGCGGTCAGCAGGTGCTGGCCGCTGCCGCTCTTGCTTATTACCGTTATGTGCTGTTGTCAGTGTCGGATAACAGCGGGGCGGTGAAGATCGGAGAAGTGAGTCTCGGCAAAGACAACGAGCGTGTATGCTATGCCGAAAGAGTATACAAAGAAGCACTGGCGGAATTGGGTGTCGGTGCGCTTGATGAATTTGTATTCGAGGGGATATAAGGGAATGAAGCGATTGGAAAAAGCGATAGAAATGAACGGCAGCCGCATTCGTGCAGAAACGGCTGACGGCTGGAGGGAAGGCAAGGGAGTTTTGTATCCGCTGCGCTATCGTCAGAATGAATGGGGCAGTGTTGCCCATCAGAGAGAGGGACGTTCAGACTCTCAGCGGTATCTTTTGTTCTGTGCGCCGGAACTGCTTGAAAAGTGTGACTATGGCTGTGAGATTGATTTCGGGAATGAACGGTATCTTCTCATATGGAAAGACATTTGCCGGTGTCGTTTCGGAAATTATATCAAAGCCTGTCTGCGCAGGATAACAGAGGAGGAAGGGAATGGATAAGAGCTTTTTACAGAAGATGACAGAGGCCGTACAGGCAGAGGAATCTTTGAGTGAGTGCCGGTGTATCAAAGCCAACGCAGGAGACGCGATTCCCTTTCCTGTGACAAAAACGCTGGTTTGTTTTGGTATGGAGGAAGCAGACAGGCTGGACTTTTTTCTGGGATATGATGAAGGTCTGTTTGGGGCAAAAAAGCTGTGTGTGAGTGTCTTGTGCGATGAGAAGCGCGGAGGAGAAGCCTGTGAAGCTGCGGCGAAAAAGGTTTGTCAGACGATTCTTACGGCGGACAGTGACCGGATGATCACTTCGGTCAGCGCTGAGAAATGTATGTACGATAAAATAAATTTTGCATATAAAGTAATAATGAGGTTTGCGCTGAGAGAACAGCTGCTGCCGATCTGAGGGAGGGGATTGTTTGGAGGAAGAAAGGGCATTAAGCGGAAGAGATGTCGCTGTTTATATCAATAACCGTCAGCTTTTGCAGGCACAGACCGCCGAACTGCACCAGAGTGTGGCACTGCACAGGATACGCAGCTGTTTCCACAGTGAGGATATCGCTCATATAGCAGGACAGCCGGAATACAAGCTGAATCTGACAGGGGTAAGAATGAAAGCACCCTTTGAAAACTGTAATTTCTATGACCTCGACCATTTTACGGTGAGAATTTGTCTGGACAATTTCCAGCTGCTTCTGGAGGGCTGCCGCTGGGACGATTTTCGTGCGGTTGCACGTCCGGAACAGTTTCGGGAACATATCAGCATTACAGCACTGAGGGTGACGAAGGAGGGACAGAATGAAGGAAGCGGAACATAGCGGGATACTGCAAAAAAACATTCCCCTGACGGCAAATGAACTGACAGAACTGATCAGACTGTCGGAAATCGTGCAGGAGGACGGTCTGCGGTATGAAAGAATATTAAGGGCAGAGGAGGAAGTTGATGAATTGTGACGGAAAAATGAGTTTCGGGGCGTTTGTCTTTCCCGTCAATCCGTATCTGATACGCATCAGCCACAGCAGAACGGTCGTGGAACAGAAGTCGCCTTATCGTGAAAATCTGACCGATGATCTGGGTGTGAACGGAAGAACCATCAGCGGAGAGGGAGAATTTTACGGCGAAAACTGTATGGAAACCTTTGATTCGCTGCGCCGTGTCTTTGAACAGGGCGGCAGCGATATTTTATATGTGCCCTCTCAGATGCCTGTTGTGGCGATGTTCGTATCGCTGGAGCTGACAGGACGGGATATCAGCGGCGTGTTGGGGTATCGGTTTACCTTTGCCGAAGCTGCCGGCAGGCTGCCCGACAGAATACTCACCCGCAAAACAGCAGACGGAAAACATTGTCTTTGGGATTACGCTTATGAAAGCGGTCTGCCGGTGGAAACGCTCATCGCTCTGAATCCGGATATTTCCCGCCCCGACAAGCCGGTTCCTGCAGGAAGGAGTGTGAACTTTTGCTGACGTTTATTCTGAAGGACATCAAGGGGCAGACGGTAACCTTCAGACACCCTTTGAAAATCAGCCTTTCCTTTTCCGAACAGGCGCCTGCTGACAGTCTGAACGCTGTTTTTGCTGTCAGCGGCAGTATTCCGGTGCTGTCCTCCGTGGAGGTAAAAAAAGGAGAGGAACGGATCTTTTTCGGAAATATTGATGAACAGGCGGAGGAAATAAGCGAAAAGGGACGGCTGCTTTCAGTGACTGCCAGAAGTCTTGCAGCGGTGCTGCTGGATAATGAAGCTGCACCCCAGACCTATTGTGTGCCGTCCATGCCGCTGCTGATGCAAAGACATTTTGTGCCGCTGGGGTTTACAGAATTTGTCGGCAGCGAAAAGGCTTACAGCGGTCAGATAACCATTACAAAAGGCATGAGCGAATGGTCGGTACTGAAGGAATTTTGCCGTTATTTTTTGCAGACCGAACCGAAAATCCGCCGTGACGGTGTGATTGACGTGACAGGTCTGCCGCCGCAGGAAACCCTGCTGCTGTCGGAAGATGTCATGCTTTCCTGCCGTCATGAGTACCGGAGCCGTGTGTTGTTTTCGGAGATACTTGCCCGCACCCGTGCGGGCGGTGATTACTGTATGCCGCTTGTCAGTCAAAAGGCGAAGAAACTGGGGATTCAGCGGCGGCGTTATGTCAACGCTGTGGACAGTAAAAGCCGTACTGTGCTGACGGCGAAGGAAATGCTGCAAAAAGCGGAGTCCGCCTATGAAAGACTGATTGTGACGTGCAAAGGGTGCTTTCCTGCGGAAACAGGAACCATTCTGCATCTGTCCCGTCAGACAAAGGGCTATCGTATCCGTGAGATCAATTACACGCTGGACAGCACAGGAGAAAAAACAAAAATTTATGCGGAGGGAATAATAACTTGAAACTTTCTGAAAAAATCATGAAGGGAAAAGAAACGGATTTTTTTTGTACGTCAGGAATGATCGTGAACAGTGCGGACAGGCGTGTTGGTGCTAATGCGGTACACGGCAAAGGACAGCTTGCGATTGTTTCGCCGGGAGGAATGATGTATATTCCTATGCCGAAGGAAAATGTGGTGATTGCGGCGAATGATACCGAACAGCTTTGTCTGGGTGTGAAGATGATGACGAACAGCTTTCAGATCGAAGCGGGCGAGCTGGCGCTGTTTTCCAGAGGCGGGGCAAGTATTCTGCTGAAGAATGACGGCAGGATACTGATGACAGGAGAAGTTTATGTGAATGATGTAAAACTGGAGGTGGAGTAATACGGATACGGCAATTACCAACAATGGAGATTTTGCACAGGACGAAAACCACTGTCCGTATTTCATAGCGGGAAGAGCGGAAAACAGGCAGCGGGCCTATATCCGCTTATCGGCGGTGAAGGGCGGATTTCTCTATGACAGGTCATTGGGAAGCGGAATCCGTTCCGCCGATACCGTGCCGCAGATAGAAGCACAGGCACGTCAGGCACTGGCGGATATGCCCGAAGCGGAGGTAACGGGGGTATCTCTTGAAAATGATGTGCTGAAAGTGTTTGTACATATCAACGGACAGGACGAGGAAATTATTGTCAGAAGGGAGAGCGCAGAATGAATGAAACCTACGAAAGTATATTGACAAGAATGACGGATACCTTTACAGAACAGGCAGGCTTCGGGCCGGACAGCGCAAGTGATATCGGTATCCGCATGAAACTGCTGGCGGGAGAGATTTACTCGCTGAGCACAGAAATCAACTGGCTGAAAACGCAGATGTTTCCTCATACGGCAACAGGCGCACAGCTTGACCTTCACGCACAGCAAAGGGGACTGACACGCCGCAAGGGACGGAAGGCTTCCGGTATTGTACTGTTTATGCTGGAAATGCCGCTGGAATACAGTTTTGTTATTCCGGCAGGTACGGTCTGCACAGTTGATGACGGTTCCCTGAATTTTGTCACGAAACAGGAAGGACGGATTGCACAGGGCAGTACACTGGCATGGCTGGAGTGTGAGGCAGAGGACAGCGGAGAACGCTACAATGTTGCCAACGGCTCTGTCAAAACGATTGTTACCTATCTTTCTGTCGGTATCCGCATCAATAATTCATCAGGCTTTTCGGGCGGCACAGATGACGAGGACGATGAAAGCCTGCGTCAGCGTATTCTTGA
>CADCQO010000205.1 GCA_902803585.1 uncultured Ruminococcus sp. | reverse complement strand
GTTGCCGAAACGGTACCCCGCCAGACGGTTAATGGTCCGGAAATCGTCAATATCTATCATCACTAACGCATGATAACCGCTCTTGCCGGTATTCTGTACATAATCATCTACCTCACGGCGGATACCCATGTAATTCCACAGACCCGTCACTCTTTCCCTGTCTTCATCAAAGCGATGGTTCACGCCTTCACCCGTCAGTACAGAAATAACAAAGCAGACCTTTCCTATCTGATCTTTTTCTGCTGCAACCGGTATGGCAACACAGCGGACAGGCAGCCGCTGTTCCTGACCAATATCCATCCTGCATTCTAAAATAACCCGCTCATCTCCCTCGCTGAGCTTTTCGTGCAGATTTTTCAAACGGAAAGCCTTGATAAACGAGGAACGGTATCCGACTTCACAACATTCCGCCAATACATTGACGGTTTCTTCATAGTTTTTCGGAATAAAACCGCAGATATGCTTCAGGCTGCTTTTGCGTTCATGTATCATGTCACCCGACAAATCAAACTCAAAAACATAATCCGCCAGCCGGCACAGTATTTCACGGTCTTCCTGCTGTATCTCTGCCTGTACTTTTTTAAGATGTTCTATTGTTTCTATCAGGTCGTTTCTGTCCATTTTCAGATAAACGTCCTGCAGATGATCATTTCTTTTCTGCTCAACCGTCTTGGAACGTCCGCTGTCTGAAATACTCTTGTCAGCATTGGCAACATCAGCATAGCGAACGGCAAGTTCACGGAATTTCGGAAGTGCTGCGCTGAAGCAGTCCAGCATCTCGTCAGAAAAAGCGCCACATGCGCCTGTACGGATCATTTCTACCGCCTGTTCATGCGAATAAGCGGATTTGTACGGACGTTCGCTTGTCAGAGCATCGTAGCAGTCCGCCAATGAAACCACCTGTGCCCAGATCGGTATCTGATCTCCGACCAACCCGTCCGGATAGCCCATACCATCCCATTTTTCATGATGATAACGGCAAATATCATAACAGTAGCGGAAATATTCGTTTCTTTCCACTGCGTCTAACTGGTTAAGAATTTCGCAGCCCTTGATGGTGTGCTGCTTCATGATGCGGAATTCCTCATAGGTCAGACGGCGCGGACTCAGCAGGATAGAATCGGGAATCGCAATTTTTCCGATATCGTGCATGGAAGAAGCTGACGTAATCAGCTCGATTTTGTCCTCAGTCATCTGATATTTCGGATACTTTTCTGCCAGAATCCGCAGCAGCACCTCCGTAAATTTTCGGATCCGGTGGATATGCTTTCCGGATTCTACATCACGGTACTCGATAACCATGCTCAGGGTGTCCAGCATATCATTGTTGATCGTGTTGATCTTTCTCTGCTGTTCCTTGAGTTCACGGTTCTGCTCCAGTATTTTCTTGGTCTGGTTTGTCACAACCTGTTCCAATGCTTTTTTGTTGGAGAAAAACGCTGCCAGATTCGCCACTCTTTTTTTAGCAACAATCGGATTGACCGGTGAGCCGATCACATCACTGAAGGGGATCGGCAGCTTTGAACGCTGTACCACGTCCGATTCCTTTTCCACAATAAGCAGTATCGGCACATTTTCAAATATGCGCAGTGTTACCAGCGTCCTTGCTGACTCTCTCGGTATACGTTCTGCCAGAGCTTGTTCCACCAGCACCGCTGCCAATTCCTCTCTGTACTGTACCAGCATCTGGACAAACTCCTCACTGCTGTCGGTATGCAGCAGTTCATACTGTGATGCGAACACTTCATACAAAAGTGAACGATCCATTTCCGAAGACTCTGCCACCAAAATTTTCTCCATAAGCACCTCTCCCTTGCTTCTCAGGCTCAGCCTGAAAACAGCGTCCGATTTCAGCGGCGGCTGATCCGGTTCCGCTGCTCTGCTTTCTATTATACACACAAAAATCCCATTTGTACAGCACTTTTGTAAATTCCGGCCAAAGCTTTACCCCAAAATTCGTCAAAAGACAGATAACTTCACAGACGGTACAGCACCTTGTCCGAAAATAAAGCGTTTCCGCATATCCGCCGTTTTTATCTGCTGTATCTGGTGATGAAATAATGTGTAATAACCAGTTCCGCCATTTTGCTGTAACTAAGCACACCCGCAGACTGATTGTTTTGTTTGAGGTAAGCATCGTTGACCTTGACAGCAGCTTCAGCAATGGGCGTTTCAAATTGTTTCCAATACTGACTTTCGGCTGCCATATCACGCTGTACTGCCTCGCTGATATGGGCGAGCACCTCTTTATAAAGCCCATTGTCGGCACGGCGCAGATAACGTGCCAGATATTCAAGGGCAGTCGTATAGCCCGCGTAACGCAAAATGTCGTCCCCCGAATCAATACAGGCAAGATAGGCGAGGAAATTAGCGTCCTCCTCGTGCATGAACCCACGAACGTGCATCAGCTCATGACACATTGTAAACGGTATCGAAATTCCCGGCACATTTGTATTGACATTTGCTTCGAATGTCCATGGAAAATAAACGCCTGTCACTTTCAGAAAGGACATTCCTCTTGAAAGTATCACGCTTTTTGGCGCACTGTAACCGTCCGGCACAAAAGAGCAGGTGCGGTGCAGTCCGTTAACGGCATCTTTCGCTTTCTGTGCTGTACCGGAAATATCCACGAACAGGGTACCGTCCGCATTTTCGGGAAGTTTTTCCCGATAATAGGAAGCCTGATTTGCCAGATGCATACACACTTCATAAAGCTGCTGCGTTGTGGGCTGTATTTTTTCCCAGCCCGTCAAAGTGCTGACATCAGGAGAATAATAATTCAGTCCGCAGTTCAGCACGAACAGAAAGAAAACCACACAGCCGGCAGCAATCAGCCGTACCAACGCCATCATCAGCACTGTTAGCCGCTTTCCTTTGCGCCGGATAACAGCCGTTACGCTGAAAATCAGGTACAATATCACTGACACAGACAATATCACCAACAGAATCTCTGCCAGTGAAAACGGCAGCCAGCCTGTCAGGTTATTTCCGAACACGGAAATGTACCGGTAAATATACCGCCAATAGAATTCTGCTGCTTCAGGATAGTGCTTCATAATGCCTGTCAGCACAAAACTTAGCGGACACAGCAATATCAGCCAGAACCACACCGAACAAATCATTTTTGCCAGAAAACGCCTGCATACCTTCATGTTCATCTTTTCTGCAGCGGAAACAGTTTCTTCCGCCTCAGAAAGCAGTACGTCCTGTGTATCATCTTTTTTCATGTCCTATTTCACCTGCTTACTATCAACGTGTGTTGACCTTTTTTGCAAAAACAGCAGACACCCTGCAAAAAGGCATCTGCTGTTTTTGGAAACTGCCGGTCGGAAAGCATTCATTTTTTGATATCGACTGATACCGGTTCTGCAGGATTTTCCACCGTATCGTCCAATGCTTCATCTGATTCATCTCCCAGC
>CADCQO010000204.1 GCA_902803585.1 uncultured Ruminococcus sp. | reverse complement strand
TCAGAAGTGTCAGATGTTCCGGAAGTGTCGGAAGATTCGTCAAGACGATCGTTGTTGAAAGCACGTTCATAGAGAATATTTCCTTCGGGGTCAACGTAGCGGACAACGACCTGCAGTACCTTCGAGTTGACGCAGGTTTCCAGACTGTCCACCAGAGCGATGAAGGTATCCTTTTTCGACTCTACAGACTTGCTGACATTCTCCAGAAATTCATCGGTGAGCCACAGATTGAATTCTGTGCTGAGCTGACGTTCAAACACCAGTTTTGTACCGCCTTCAGCAAATACAGCGGTCATAATCACTTCACTGCCTTCTGCTTCGCTGAGCCGCTTCACCATTTCTTTGGCGGTGTCCGTTTCCAGATATTCCTCGATGGTGTTGAACGGGCGGTTGTTGTCGATGGAAAACTCGATGATTTCGGGCTTTGAAGTGTTCGATTCGAGAATCAGTACAGAGGATTCGTCCCCGCTCCCGTCAGATACCGTTTCAGAAACGGCGGATTTTTCGGACGTCTGGGAAGTCTGAGAAACGGCGGACGTTTCGGACGGCTGGGAAGTCTGAGAAACGGCGGACGTTTCAGAAACGGCAGAAGCCACAGAGGAATTGTCGTTTTTTGCCTGCTGACCGCAGCCCGCCGACAACAGCACCGGTACCGCCAGCAATATCAAGAGTCTTTTTTTCATGTAATTACACACTCCGCTGAAAATTGGAATCAGTTCCCGACAAAACAGAAGTTATGAACGTCAAACAGCCCCTGATCGGTGATGCGGACAGCAGGAATGACGGGAAGTGCTGTGAAGGACAGCGTAATGAACGGGTCGATGTCGGGATCTACACCATTAGCATAAGCGGTACGAATGATTTTGTCAAGATGCGGGATAAAAATATCTGCGCTTTCAAGGCTCATCAGTCCCCCCAGCGGGAGGGGAAGGGAGTCCTCTGTTCTGCCGTCACGCACGATTGTATAGCCGCCGCTGATACGCACCAGTTCTTCGGCGGCAAGCCTCATGTCCGTGTCATTGTCACCGATGACGATGATATTATGGCTGTCATGTGCCACTGTTGTGCCGACTGCGCCGTGTGTCAGCCCGTATCCGGTGATATAGGCGCAGGCGTGACAGCCGGAGGCGTGATGACGCTCGATAACCGCTATTTTCCGGACAGTGCCGTCTTTCAGTCCCTGCATGACTTCCTGATGTGTCATGCGCCGCCGCTGGGTGACAATCTGGTGTCTGACAATGCCGATGACATCGTAGGTATCCTTTTCGGGAATAGTGAAAGTATCGTCCGCAAGCGGTGCAATGTGGATGGAGTGCAGAAGGCGGTCACTGTAAACGGCGGGCTGAGGGGCGGGCAGTTCCGAAACAGGAATACCGTCTTTGTACACCTCGCTGACGGAAACAGTCAGAAGGTCGTCCAGCACCACCATATCGGCACGGTATCCGCAGGCGACAGCACCGATTCTTTTCAGACCGTAGATATTGGCGGCGTTGATGGTTGCCATCTGTATGGCTTTGACGGGGGACAGACCCTTTTCAATGGCTTTGCGGATATTGCTTCTGATGGTGCCTTCCCTGCGGATATCAGCAAGGTGTTTGTCGTCCGTACAGAAAGCCAGACGTGAAGTATCCGTGCCGTGTTCCAAGATGCCCTGTATAATCACGTCCAGATTGCGTGAAGCTGACCCGTCACGCACCAGTACTGCAATACCGGCGCGGAGTTTTTCGACAGCTTCTTCAAATGTGATGCTTTCGTGGTCGGTATGGATACCCCCGCAGGCGTAAGCATTCAGTATATGACCGCTCAGCATGGGTGCGTGACCGTCAATGATTTTGTCGGAAAAAGCGTCCAGCTTGTCAATGACTTCCTTATCGCACCCGACAACGCCCGCCGCATTCATCATTTCACCCAGTCCCAGCACCAGCGGATTGTCTTTGAACCGGAGCAGTTCTTTTGCACTGAGTACCGCACCGGAATGTTCAAACGGTGTGCAGGGAACGCAGGACGGCAGCATGACGTAATAATTCAGCGGACTGCGTTCTGCCGCCTGAAGAATAGCCTCAAGTGCCTCTGTTCCGCCGACATTGGCAATTTCGTGGGGGTCGGTGATGATGGCAGTCGTACCGTGACGCAGTTCCTCCTGTGCATACACGTCAGGCGTGACCATAGAAGATTCTACATGAAGATGGGCGTTGATGAAGCCGGGCACAACATATTTTCCGCTGATGTCCTTCTCCGTTTTGCCGTGATAGTGACCCACACCTGCAATACAGCCGTCCGTCACTGCAACGTCCCCTGTGAGAATCTCGCCGGTAAAGACATTGACCACTTTACCGTTTTTCAGAACCAGATCCGGCAGTACTTTTTCCTGTGCCGCAGCAATCAGTTTTTCAGTATTCATAAGTCATCTCTCCTTTTCCACATTATACACAAATTCCCCTGAAATAGCAAGTCTGCGGGGGACTGTTCCGCGCTGACAGACACGGTTTTTTCCGGTCAAGACGGGGCAAGAAATGCTTGACACATATTTTCAGCGGTGATATAATGGGGAATATGCGAGAGGGGGAATTTGTATGTTCAGCGGAGCAGAGATCATGGTAAAGTGTCTGCAGGCGGAAGGAGTAGAAATCGTATTCGGCTATCCGGGTGCAGTCATCTGTCCGTTTTTTGATGAACTGGAAAAAACAGATATCCGTGCAGTACTGGTCAGACAGGAGCAGAATGCTGCCCATGCCGCCAGCGGTTACGCAAGAGCTCTCTCAAAAGTAGGCGTTTGTGTGGCAACGTCAGGCCCCGGTGCTTTGAACATGATTACAGGTATCGCTACGGCGTATATGGACTCGATCCCGCTGGTAGCCATTACCGGTCAGGTCAAGAGCGACCAGCTTGGGCGGGACGTTTTTCAGGAGGCAGACATCACGGGAGCGTGTGAATCCTTCGTCAAGCACAGCTATCTTGTGAAAGATCCTGCTGACCTTCCCAGAGTTTTCAGGGAAGCGTTTCATATTGCGTCAACCGGTCGTCCCGGACCGGTGCTGATTGACGTACCTGTTGATATCCAGCAGGGAACCGTTCAGGAGTTTGCATATCCTGAAAAGGTCAATATTATCGGCTACAAACCCAGTGTTTCGGGTCACCCGATGCAGATCAGAAAGGCACTGGAAATTCTCAGCAGTGCACAGCGTCCCGTCATTGTAGCGGGCGGCGGTGTACTGACTTCCGGCGCAAAACTGCGTTTCCGTGAATTTGTCGGAAAAACGCATATTCCCGTTGTTTCCACCATGATGGGTATCGGCGCCATGCCCTCAGAAGACCCGCTGTATGTCGGTATGATCGGTTCTCACGGCAAAAAAGCGGCGAACAGGGTGATTCATGATTCCGACCTGATTATTCTGTGCGGTGCGAGAGTCGGTGACAGGGCTGTTTCCGCCCCTGACCAGATCGCAGAGAATACAACAGTTATCCATATAGACATTGACCCTGCCGAAATCGGAAAAAACATGAAAACGAATATTCCGATCGTCGGCGATATGAAAAACGTGCTGAACCAGATGTTCAAAGCGGTAGAGTACACAGCACCGCAGGAGTGGCTGGACAATATCGCCCGCTGGCAGACGGAATTCACCGTGCCGCATAAGTCCTTCGAGGGATATGTGGAGCCGAAGAGCTTTCTTGAAAAGCTGTCGGGCATGATGCGGACAAAGGGGATTCTGATTGCCGATGTCGGTCAGAACCAGATCTGGTGCGCCAACAACTACCGTGTGTCGGACGGAAGATTTTTTACGTCCGGCGGTATGGGTACGATGGGCTATTCCGTTCCGGCGGCAGTCGGCGCAAAGTTTGCCCGTCCGAACAGGGACGTTGTCGCTGTGTGCGGTGACGGCTCTTTCCAGATGATGTTCAACGAGCTGGCAACCATCGCACAGAACCATCTGAATGTCAAGATCATTGTCATGCGGAATACCGTGCTTGGTATGGTGCATGAACTGCAGGATATGTTCTATGGGAGCCGATATGCGGTGACAGAACTGGAGGACAAGCCCGACTTCGGCATGATTGCGCAGGCTTACGGCATTGATGCGGCGTATGTTTCCACGAATGAAGAAGCGGAGCGCACGGCAAAGGAAATGCTGAAAAGCGACAAGCCCTTTGTGCTGATCTGCAATGTTCACCCCGACACCCCGTCAAGATGAGGGGACTTTTGTATTTTTGAAATACACCAAAAACAAGAAAGGAGTATGTTACCGGAAAACACGCAGTATTAGAAAAAGTGAAAAACAGCTTTTGAAAGAAGCCCGCAGGCTGAAAGATATCTATCAGTCCGCTTCCGGAATCGTGCGGGACATGAAACATCAAAGTTGTTTGATAATTTTCTATGAGTTTTCAGTAACGGTACGCAAAATGAAATACACACTTTCCGTACTGGTAGAAAATCATGCCGGCGTACTTTCAAAGGTTTCGGGACTGTTTTCACGAAGGGGCTTCAATATTGACAGTCTGGCAGTAGGCATTACTGAGGACAGCAATATTTCCCGTATTACGATTGTAGCTGACGGTGATGAATATGTGATCGAACAGCTGGAAAAACAGCTCAACAAGATTATCCCCGTCATTAAGGTGCGCACCTTCCGGCAGGGTGAATTCATCAGCCGTGAACTGTCGCTGATAAAAGTCAGCTGTCCTGCCAGACAGCGTCTTGATGTGATGAAGATCGCTGAACTGATGGAGGCCCGCATTGTAGATGTTTCCCAGACAACCATGACACTCCAGTTTGCCGATACGCTGGAACGCTTTGAAACCCTTATCGACCTTCTGAAGCCCTATGGTATCCGTGAAATCGTCCGTACAGGTACGGTGGCGATTGAAAAAGACAGCGCTGTGGCAAGGAACAGCAAAAACTAATTTTCGTATGGTGTTCGGCAGAGCGTCAGCAGGCAGAAAAAACATGGCGGTTTACCGAATTTCATAAATATACATCTTCAAAACAAAGTTGATTCGGAGGAAAAGAAAATGCCAAAAATCTATTACGAAGCAGATTGTGACATCAACGTACTGAAGGGCAAGACAGTTGCTATCATCGGTTACGGCAGTCAGGGACACGCTCACGCTATGAACCTCAGGGACAGCGGTGTGAATGTTATCGTTGGTCTTTACAAGGGAAGCCGCCGCTGGGACCATGTCAAGGAGCAGGGCTTTGAGGTATACACTACCGCAGAAGCTACCCAGAAGGCTGACATCATCATGATTCTGACACCTGATGAAAAGCAGGCTGACATCTTTAAGAAGGACATCGAGCCGAACCTCACAGAAGGAAAGGCAATTGCATTTGCACACGGCTTCAATATCCATTTCAAGCAGATCGTTCCCCCTGCCAATGTTGACGTATTCATGATTGCACCGAAGGCTCCCGGTCATACAGTACGTTCTGAGTATGTAGAGGGCAAGGGTACACCCGCTCTGGTAGCTGTATATCAGGACGCAAGCGGTCACTGCCTTGAAACAGCTCTGGCTTACGGTGCAGGTATCGGTGCTGCCCGTGCCGCTGTTATGGAAACAACTTTCCGCATCGAAACAGAAACAGACCTCTTCGGTGAGCAGGCTGTACTGTGCGGCGGTGTAACAGCTCTGATGAAGGCAGGCTTTGAAACACTCGTAGAAGCCGGCTATGCACCGGAGAACGCTTACTTTGAGTGTATCCATGAGATGAAGCTCATTGTAGACCTGATCTATGCAGGCGGTTTCTCCATGATGAGATATTCTATTTCTGACACCGCTGAATTCGGTGACTACGAAACAGGCAAGAGAATTATCACAGACGCTACAAAGGCTGAGATGAAGAAGGTTCTCGCTGAGATTCAGGACGGTACATTCGCTTCCAAGTGGATCGCTGAGAACAAGAACGGTCGTGCACACTTCAACGCAAAGCGCGCACTGGAGGCTGAACATCAGCTGGAGCAGGTAGGTAAGGAAATCCGCAAGATGTACGCATGGAGCAAGACAGAGGATAAGTACGCTGACTAATCCCCTGACTGTTTCCGGCGGTGCAGAACGTCGGTACATAAGCAGACCGGATACCCGATGGTGTCCGGCCTGTTTTTTGTCTGCCGGCGGCGGTGTTGCATCAGCACGTTCCTTGTGTTATACTGGAAACAGAACAAAAAATTGTCAGGAGGTCAAAAAAATGGAAATAGCGGTGTTGGCGGTCAGTACGGTTTGTCTGGTTCTGCTGGTGATTCTGCTGGTGCGGAAACCGGCTTCCGGCGGGGGTCTGCCGTCCGGAGAACTGAAAAACCTTTTACAGCAGATGGACGCTCTCAGAAAAGAAAACCGTGAAGCGCAGGCAGAGCTTCGTCAGGAACTCAGCAGATCGCTCAGCGAGGGAATGCGCTCTCTGGGGGAACAGGTGCAGAGCAGTCAGAGCCATTGGGCAGGGGAACAGACACGTCAGCTGAATACCCTGTTCGCAGGACAGAAAGAACAGATGAAAACGCTCGGACAGTCACAGCTTGCACAGTCCCATGCGGCACAGCGCTCTCTGGAGGAAATGGCAGAACACCTGACCAACCATCTGCGCCAGCTTGAACAGCGTTTTGCTACACTGGAATCGAACATCGAAACAAAACTGCAGGGTATCCGGAATTCTGTGGACACACAGCTGAAAGGTATCCGTGAGGACAACACCAGACAGCTTGACAGTGTGCGCCGGACGGTGGACGAACAGCTCCGCACCAACATGACCGCCCTCAATGCCAGTGTCACCGGCAGTATGAAACAGCTTGAACAGCGGTTTGCGGCACTTGACACCAGTCTTGAAACGAAACTGCAGGGTATCCGGAATGCTGTCGACACACAGCTGAAAGGTATCCGTGACGACAACACCAGACAGCTTGACAGGATACGCGGAACGGTAGACGAAAAACTCCAGACCACACTCGAAAACAAAATGAACGAGTCGTTCCGGCTTGTCAGCGAGCGTCTGGAACAGGTTTACAGGGGACTGGGCGAAATGCAGGCGGTGGCGCAGGGTGTCGGTGACCTGAAAAAAGTCCTTTCCAACGTCAAGACAAGAGGTATCCTCGGTGAAATTCAGCTCGGAGCGATTCTCAAGGAAATCCTCACGCCTGACCAGTACGATGAAAATGTCGCAACAATACCGAAATCCCGCAACCATGTGGAATTTGCGGTCAGACTGCCCGGCATGGAGGACGGAAAAATCGTTTACCTGCCGATTGACTCGAAATTCAACGGTGACCGCTTTACCGCTTTGCAGGAGGCTTATGAAGCGGGTGACCCTGCTATGATTGCGGCGGAAAAGAAGGAACTGGCGGCGGCTATCAAAAAGTGCGCGAAGGATATCAGCGAAAAGTATGTTTATCCGCCCTATACAACACAGTTTGCCATTATGTTCCTCCCGTTTGAAGGACTGTATGCGGAAGTGGTCAACACAGCCGGTCTGGTGGAGGATCTGCAAAAAAACTACAAAATCAATGTGGCGGGGCCTTCTACGATGGCGGCAATGCTGAACTCCCTGAGAATGGGCTTCCAGACGCTTGCTGTCCAGAAGCGGAGCAGTGAAGTCTGGGATATTCTCGGCGCAGTCCGGACGGAGTTTGAAAAGTTTGAAAAAGCCCTCACCGATACACAGGATAAACTGCATAAAACAGAGGAAAGTCTGGAGCTTCTTGTCGGCAGACGCACCCGTGTTATGACAAAGAAACTCAGCGGTATTGAAAAAATTGACCCCGAAACCGCCAGAAAACTGCTGGATGCGGAGTAAAATATACACTGACACAGGAAAGGCGGAGCGTTCACTCCGTTTTTCTTGCTTTTTGGGCAGGAATACGATAGAATAAGTGCAAAACAGCTGAAGGAGGCTATTATTTATGAACAATCTGCAATTTGCCGCCCCGTGTCTGATGGGGCTGGAGGGGCTTTGCGCCGATGAACTGAAACGGCTTGACATACAAAATGTGCGGGCTGAAAACGGACGTGTTTTGTTTGAGGGCGATTTTTCCACCCTTGCCCGTGCCAATATCGGCTCACGCTATGCCGAAAGAATCCGCATTCTGCTGGGTATGTTCCCTGTCTATACGTTTGAGGAACTGTTTCAGGGTGTCAGTAAAATCTGCTGGGAGGACTTTATCACGGAGAAGGACGCCTTTCCCGTCAAGGGACACAGCATCGATTCTAAACTGACCAGTGTACCCGACTGTCAGAAAATCATCAAAAAATCTGCCGCCGCACGGCTGGGCAGGCATTATGGTACATCGTGGCTGGAGGAAAGCGGTGCTGTGCATCAGATAGAATTTCTCATCATCAAGAACCAGTGCAGCATCATGCTTGACACATCGGGCGCAGGACTGCACAAGCGCGGCTATCGTGCCAACGCCGCCGCCGCACCCATCAAGGAAACCTTAGCGGCGGCAATGGCGGAACTGTCAAGGGTGCGCCCGTTCAGCACGGTGATTGACCCGTTCTGCGGTTCCGGTACGATTCTGATTGAATCCGCCCTCAAAGCGCTGAATATTGCGCCCGGATTCAAAAGACGCTTTGCCGCAGAAAACTGGAGCGTGATTCCCGCCTCCGTGTGGCGTGAGGAACGTGAAAGGGCGCTGGACAGCATCCGTCACGATGCGGAGTTTCAGGCATACGGGTATGATATTGATGACGAGGCGGTGGCGCTGACACTCGAAAATGCCAGAAAAGCCGGCGTGGAAAAGCGCATTCATGTGGAAAAGCGTGATATACGGGACTTTGACAGCCATTTTGAAAGAGCCGCCGTCATTACGAACCCGCCCTACGGTGAACGCCTTCTGGACATGGAGCAGGCAAGGGAACTGTACAAAATCATGGGACAGCATTTCGTCCCCCGCAGGGGCTGGAGCTACAGCATTATCAGCCCTGATGACGGCTTTGAAATCAGTTTCGGCAGACCTTCTGACAAACGACGCAAGCTCTACAACGGCATGATAAAGTGTCAGCTTCATATGTATTTCAAAAACTGAACCGGATTTCCGGCAGAATTCTCCCCTCAAAAGGGTAAAATTTTCCATTTACGGGAGAATGAAAACGGAGTATCATAGTGGTACCACAACAAAGGAGGGAGAGAAAATGTCGTTTGCACATCTTCATGTACATACGGAATACAGTCTGCTGGACGGTGTGTGCCGCATCAATGAACTGGTCAGGCGTGTGAAGGCGCTGGGACAGTCCGCTGTCGCTGTTACCGATCACGGTGCAATGTATGGTGCAGTGGATTTCTACAAAGCCGCTCAGAAAGAAGGCATTAAACCCATTATCGGCTGTGAGGTCTATGTTGCCCCCCGCAGTCACCTCGACAAGGTGTCGGAAACAGACAGGGAAAGCCGTCATTTAGTACTGCTGTGTGAAAACAATACCGGTTACCAGAATCTTATCAAACTGGTGTCGCTGGCATGGACGGAGGGCTTTTACGGCAAGCCGAGAGTTGACCTCGCACAGTTGGAGGCGCATCACGAAGGACTGATTGCTCTCTCTGCGTGTCTGGCGGGAGAAATTCCGAAGGCACTGCTCAGGGGCGATTATCAGGAGGCTAAACGCGCGGCACTGCGCTATCAGAAAATTTTCGGGGAGAACAATTTCTTCCTTGAACTGCAGGATCACGGCATCTCTGAACAAAAACGCATGATCCCTCAGCTGATACAGCTGTCAAAGGAATGCGGCATTCCGCTCGTTGCTACCAACGATTGTCACTATCTCCGCAGAGAGGACAGCCGTCTGCAGAATATCCTGCTGTGTATCCAGACGAACCATACACTGAACGAAGAAAATCCCCTGCGTTTCCCGACAGATGAATTCTATCTGAAAAGCGAGGAGGAAATGCGGGCGTTATTTTCCTACTGCCCTGAAGCCATCGACAACACCGCCCGCATTGCAGAACGCTGTGAGGTGACGTTTGAATTCGGCAGGCTGAAACTGCCCCGTTTCGATGTGCCGGATAACCGTGACCATACGGAATATTTCCGTGAACAATGTTACAGGGGACTATACCGCCTCTACGGGGAAAATCCCCCTCAGGCACTGAAAGAACGCCTTGCATACGAAATCAGCGTCATTGCTTCGATGGGGTATGTGGACTATTACCTGATTGTCAATGATTATGTTGCCTATGCAAAGAGCCATGATATTCCTGTCGGTGCGGGGCGCGGTTCGGGTGCGGGCAGTCTGGCGGCGTACTGTATCGGCATTACCGGCATTGACCCCATCAAGTACAATCTGCTCTTTGAGCGCTTTCTGAATCCCGAAAGAGTCAGTATGCCTGATTTTGACGTGGATTTCTGCAAGGACAGGCGGCAGGAGGTCATCGACTACGTTATCCGCAGG
>CADCQO010000203.1 GCA_902803585.1 uncultured Ruminococcus sp. | reverse complement strand
GTACTGACCCTGCTGCTGATAGCCGTCATCGTACTGACCCTGCTGCTGATAGCCGTCATCGTACTGACCCTGCTGCTGATAGCCGTCGTCGTACTGACCCTGCTGCTGATAGCCGTCGTCGTACTGACCCTGCTGCTGATAGCCGTTATCGTACTGACCCTGCTGTTGGTAGCCCCGCCGCTGATAACCGTTGTTATACTGTTGCTGATCGTAGCCATACTGGTTCTGCTGTTTGAATCCGCGGGGCTGTGCGGGCATGGTAAATTCTCTTGAACCGCAATGTACGCAGGAGTTTGCCTGATCGGGCAGAGATGCACCGCAGTTAGCGCATATTTTCATACTGTTTCCACCTCTTGATAATGATTTTTGGGAAGATAAAAACCAGAATTTCTCTTCTTATTATAGTATATTCCATCTCACATTGTCAATATTAACACTGCATAAAAAAACAAGACCCCTGCACGGAGTCTTGCTGTGTGGTATCAGTAATTCCAGAGGCGGTTGTAGCCTGTAACGAATTCGTCACCAAAACAAATTTCGTGAAAGCCGTCGAAATCGTCCTTGTAGTCCTCGATAGCTTTTTTGATAACGTCCTTTGTAAGGATACGGAAAGGCACGTCCTGTGCAGCAGGGAGAGTCAGACCGCCCGTCAGACGCAGTACGTAGTCAATCATAGCATAAGCTGTCCATTCGTAGCTGTGGGCAACGAGCATTTCGATACTGCCGCTCTGTGCCAGATTCATCATTTCGGAAGTGCCGCCTGTCGCAACGATTTTGATATCTTTTCCTGTCTGAACAATGGCAGAAATCGCATCGTTGACAGCACCGTCATCAAAGACGAAAATATAATTGATCTTATTGTTGCTTTCGATCGCCTTCTTGATCTTGTTGGCAAGGCCGTTGCCCAGCTCAATGGAGGCAGCGCTGACGGTCGTACAGCTTCCGTTTTCAGAGGAAACATACTTTTCGAATTCTTCCTTGAAGCCTCTGAAAACAGACTGTGAAAGGTCTGATTCAGTGCCGTAAACCGCTAAAGCGTGAACTTTGCCGCTTGTCTTGACGATACCCCAGTCGGCCATCAAAGCACCTGCTGACTCATAAGGAATGGGTACAGTATAATCCACAAAGCGGTCTGTATGGGAAATGCCCGCAGTGCCTGCCGAAACGACTTCTATACCGTTTGCCTGTGCATTCTCGATGTAGGAAGCGATAGTATCTTTACGGATATCACCGGCAAGCACTATCATATTGGCTTTGTTGGTAACAGCCTGTGCAAGTGCATCGTTCAGCGAGGAAACTGTACCGTCTGTTTCGGCAACGTCAACGGCTTTGAAGCCCATACGGTCGGCGGTTCGTTCAAAATTCTTTTCCAGATATTTCAGGAATGAGTTGGAGGAATTTTTAGAAATCAGAGAAACGGTCAGGTCTTTGGAAATTTCTCTTGCATCCAGTTTATCGGAAGTACAGGTGAACGTAGGAATTGCCTGACAGGCAGTAATTTTCTGGTTCAGTTCGGACAGCTGGACCTGTGTGGGCTTGGATTTTTTATTATCTACGCTGACTTCGATAGGTGAGTCATCAGAAGGCTGTACCACTCTCGAAACTTTGGGAGCAGACGGAACAGAAGACTTGGCGGACCCTGCCGATTCTTTTTTGCCGCAAGCAGAGAAAACCATTGCAGAAGTTACAACGGAAAGTGCCAGTATAGCGGAAAGCAGCTTTTTCATATTTATCCCTCAATCTATTTAGTGTATGAATGTCAATTTTTGCGCTCACCGCTATTATACTTCTATTAAAGGGGGCTGTCAACAAGCATTTTTGCCGTAAATCTTTTCGGATTTATTTTATTTTTGTCATTTCCTATGGGCAGCAGAAAGCAAAAATTGAAACTGCGGTTTCTGGTTTGTATTTGCAGATTTTTGATGAGGTGAGAGTATTGGAAATCAGGACAGATCTGGCGATAGAAAACACAGAGGTACAGAAGGGCGGCATGGAGGGGCTTAGTGTAGAGGAATATTCGCTTGCTGATATCAGAGTGACCTGCGTAGAGGTGCAGACACCGCAGGCGGCTGAACTGGTCAGAAAACCGATAGGCCGTTATGTTACAGCGGAAGGAATGAACCTGACAGAGGATTTCCGCAACGTGCGGGAACAGATCGAAGGACTGGCGAAGGAAATACGGAAAATGCTACCGCAGGAAGGTGCTGTGCTGGTAGCAGGTCTGGGCAACCGTGCAATTACGGCCGATGCACTGGGTGCGAAAAGTATAGGGCATATTCTTGCCACACGGCATATACAGGGAAATCTGGCAGAAAGTACAGGTCTGAAAGGGCTGAGAAGCGTAGCGGCAGTTGCGGCGGGGGTATTGGGAGAAACAGGTCTGGAAGCGGCGGAAATGCTTTGGGGACTGACAGAGGTGATACGTCCGGCGGCGGTCATTGCGGTAGATGCGCTGACCGCCAGAAGCATGGAACGTCTGGGCAATACTGTACAGTTAGGCAATACAGGCATTGTACCCGGTTCAGGTGTCGGCAACCACCGTTATCCGCTGAATGAAGAAACGCTTGGTGTGCCGGTCATTGCGGTAGGTGTGCCCACAGTTGTCGATGCGGCGACATTGGTTTACGACCTTTCGGGAGGCAGATTTCCTGAAGAAGCCGCCGGAAAATCATCAGACAGTCTTCACATGACGGTCACGCCGAGAAATATTGATGCTGTAACGGACAGAGCCGCCAAACTGGTTGGTATGGCGATCAACTGCGCCCTTCAGCCGGAATATGACTTTGATACGCTGGCAGCATTGGTATCATAAACAAATTCTGTCTGTCATACAAATAAAACAGAAGAAAACGGATTGTGACAGACAAGGAGAAAGCAGATGAAAAGCAGGAAAAAAGCTTTACGGAAATGGTGTACAGGTATCGGAGCGGTATTATTGGCGGCGGCAGGACTGTGCTGTGCGGTGTGGCGTATGGCATCATCAGGTGTCGATGCGTCTTTTGCTATTGCGGCGGCAGAAATGGCTATGCCCACAGGACAGGCGGTTTATCAGGCATCATCTGAGGTGCAGAAAACAGAGGTGTCTGCGGTATCACCGCCCAGAAAGGAAACACCGGCAGAGAGCAAACCTGCGGTGTCTGTATCAGCACAGGTGTCTGCGGCGGACAAGCCGAAAACGGAGCCTGCCCCCGCAAAGCAGAAGGCTTCTTCTTTTGAGGCTTCCGCCGTCACGCAGGAGGAGCTGAATGCCTATGAACGTGAACACGAAGGAGAGGAACAGTATCCCGTACATGAGATTACGGTAACGGAAGGCAACCGCAGTTATGAGGGAATACAGGTGCGGAATACGGCGTCTGCGGAAATCGACATCGCAGAGGAACTGAACAGCCCGCTGGGGTTTGCGATAGAGAAAACCGACCAGCCGCAGGTGCTGATTTACCATACCCACACTTCCGAAAGTTACCTGACCTATGACACGGGATATTTTTACGAAAGTTTTTTCCCCCGTTCAACGGAACGTTCAGAAAGTGTCTGTGCCGTAGGGGAGGAAATTGCGAAACAACTGAATGCGGCGGGGATAGTGACCATTCACGATACCACCCTGCACGACTATCCGAGTTACAGCGGTGCTTATGACCGCAGTCTGGAAACCATCAGCGAATATCTGGAAAAATATCCGAGCATCAAAGTAGTACTGGATATTCACAGGGACGGTATCGGAACGGATACCGAAAAGTACAAGCCCGTGTTTACGCTGGACGGCAGACAGGGCGCACAAATGATGATTCTGGCGGGATACAACTATGACGGCTGTGAGGAATTTCAGAACTGGGAGTACAATTTGCGGTTTGCACTGCGGATACAGGAGGAAGCCGTGAAAAAATGCCCTGACATGGTAAGACCTGTGAATTTTTCGGATTTTATGTACAACATGAACGTCAATACAGGTTCCCTGCTGATAGAAGTCGGCGCAGAATCCAACACGCTGGAGGAAGCGCGCTATACTGGCTATTGTCTGGGACAGGTGCTGGCAAAGGTGCTTGAAAACGCCCGTGATAAGGAAAAATAGCTGTCAGGGGAAAAATCACCCCTGTTTTTTTTACAGAAATCCCGATATTTTTGAGGATAGTACTTTTTTCCTGCGAAAATTTCTGCTATAATAAGTGGAGTATGCAGAAACAGGCACAGACAGCCAGTCCTGCAAGATGTAAAAAATAATGGCGGTGATGGAATGAAAAATGTCAGATACTATCTCGTATCGCTTATGTTGACAGCAGTATTTGTGGCGGGAATGGTAATGAATGCCCATGCCGAAGGAGAGGAAGCTGCTTCTCAGGAAGAAAACAGTATTCTGGTATCACAGGAAATCATAGAAAGCAGTTTTGCTGAAAGTCAGACCGAAAGTTCCGCCGAAAGCTCTGCGGAAAGCTCCGCTGAAAGTTCCGCCGAAAGCTCTGCCGAAAGCTCTGCGGAAAGCTCCGCTGAAAGTTCAGCCGAAAGCTCTGCTGAAAGTTCCGCTGAAAGTTCAGCCGAAAGCTCTGCTGAAAGTTCAGCCGAAAGCTCTGCTGAAAGTTCCGCTGAAAGTTCTGTTGAAAACTCTGCGGAAAGTTCTGTTGAAAGCTCTGCGGAAAGTTCCGCTGAAAGTTCCGTTGAAAGTTCCTCAGAAAGTTCTTCTGAAAGCACTGAACCGTCAGAAGAAAGCAGCCGTCCGGAAGAGAGCAGCCATATGGAAGAAAGCAGCAGAAATCCAGTCGTTTCCCATGAAGAAAGCAAAGAGCCTGTTGAACAGGAAAGCATTGTAAGCACCAGCAGGAAACTGAAGCACGACCCTCTGCAGTTTCTGGAAAATCTGTCGGCGGTTCTTCCCATACACCATAAGGAAGAACCTTCGGAAATTTCTTTTGAAACCAGTCTGAGAAGGCTTGACGAAGAATCGTCCGAAGGGCCTTATGGTTATATCGACGATATACCGCTTGTACCCGTCAATGAAACCGTTCCCGATGCGGCGGCGGTACAGCCTGCACGTCCCAATAATGTACGGTCGTTTCTGATCGGCATTATGATTTTTTCGTTCTTCGGAATGGCACTGACCGTAGCGGTTATACTGATTCTGAGGGCAAGAGGGGATTTTGTGCCGTCTTTTTTGAAATTCGGAACGAAAAGAGCAAAGAAAAAATAATGCACAGCAAGGAAAAGGAGAAAGTACATGGAACACGCTAAACAGTTGTCGGAAGAATTCGGCATCAGGGAAGAATACGCTGATAACATCATTGCTTTGCTGGACGAGGGCAACACCATACCGTTTATTGCCCGCTACCGTAAAGAAATGCACGGTACAATGGATGACCAGACAATCCGTGCTGTCAGCGAACGGCTGGAGTACCTGCGAAATCTTGACAAGAGAAAAGAAGAGGTGCGTCACCTGATCGAAGAACTCGGACAGATGACAGATGAGATCAGTCAGGCACTGCAAAACGCAAAGATGCTGACGGAAATCGAGGATATTTACCGTCCCTACAAGCCTAAGCGCAAAACAAGAGCCTCTGTGGCAAAGGAAAAGGGACTGGACCGTCTGGCACAGGCGATTTTTGCCCAGAATGACCTTGATGTGCAGAAAGAAGCTGAACAGTACATCAGCGAAGAAAAGGGAGTGCTGACAGCAGAAGAAGCACTGCAGGGAGCGATGGATATTATCGCTGAGAATGTTTCCGACAATGCGGAAATCCGTAAACGGCTGAGGAATATTATCCGCCTGAATGCCAATGTCCGCACAAAAGCCGCAGACCCCGAACAGGATAGTGTATATGCTTCCTACTACGATTACAGCGAGCCGGTCAAAAGTATCGCAGGACATCGTGTATTGGCGATTGACAGGGGAGAGCGTGAGGGCTTTCTGAAGGTCAGCGTCGACATTGAAGCCTCAAAATGCCTGACAATTGTTTATCGTCTGATACTGACAGCACAAAACGAGTGTGCAGAACTGGTGAAAGCGGCTTGTGATGATGCCTACAGCCGTCTGATTTTTCCGTCCGCAGAACGTGAAATCCGTGCAGAGATGACGGAAAAAGCCGATGAACAGGCGATTAAGCTGTTTGCAGTGAACCTGCGACAGCTGCTGATGCAGCCCCCTGTGAAGGGACATACAGCGATCGGTCTTGATCCCGGCTACCGCACAGGCTGTAAACTGGCAGTTGTCGATCCTACCGGCAGAGTGCTGGATACAGCGGTAATTTATCCCACGCACAGCGCCGCACAGATTGAAAAGTCAAAGCAGACCCTGAAAAATATGATCAGAAAGTATCACGCAGCGATTATTGCGATCGGCAACGGTACGGCATCAAAGGAAACAGAAATGTTTACCGCTGAGTGTATCGGTGAAATAGAGGAAAAAGTGTCCTATATGGTTGTCAGCGAAGCGGGCGCATCTGTCTATTCAGCGTCTGAATTAGCGGCGGCGGAAATGCCTGACCTTGATCTGACGTTACGCAGTGCGGTATCTATTGCAAGACGTTTGCAGGATCCGCTGGCGGAGCTGGTGAAAATCGAGCCGAAGGCTATTGGTGTCGGTCAGTACCAGCATGATATGCCGCAGAAACGGCTGAGTGAGGCACTGGACGGAGTAGTAGAGGATTGTGTCAATACAGTCGGTGCTGATCTGAATACCGCATCACCGGCGCTGCTGTCGAGGGTAGCTGGCATCAGTGCGGCTGTTTCCAGAAATATTGTGGCATACCGTGAGGAAAACGGTGCATTCACTTCCCGTGCAGAACTGAAAAAGGTTTCCAAGCTCGGCCCGAAAACATTTGAACAGTGTGCAGGCTTTCTGCGTGTACCGGAAAGCAGCAACCCGCTCGATCATACCGGTGTACACCCCGAATCCTATGACGCTGCCGGAAAACTGCTGAACTTGTGCGGCTATGAGCTGACGGATGTCAAAAACGGCGGTGTGGAAGGACTGCGGCAGAAGGTGGAAAGTATCGGCAGGGAAACGGCGGCTGAGAAAATCGGTACAGGCGTTCCCACCTTGTTGGACATCGTGAATGAACTGATGAAGCCCGGACGTGACCCCAGAGATGAACTGCCCCCTCCCTTACTGCGTACAGATGTACTCGACATCAAAGATCTGAAACCCGGCATGGAGCTGAAAGGCACTGTGAGAAACGTCATCGACTTTGGTGCTTTTGTCGACATCGGTGTGCATCAGGACGGTCTGGTACATATTTCACAGATGAGTCAGAAGCGTATCCGTCACCCGTCCGATGTATTGTCAGTCGGTGATGTGATTACCGTACGGGTACTTTCTGTCGATACAGCCAGAAACCGTATTTCCCTGACGATGAAATGAGCAGAAGGAAAAAAGAATAGGTGAAGCATGATGAAACAATATGATATTGCCCTGTTCGATCTGGACGGGACATTAAGTGAGTCGGGTGAAGGAATCCTGAGCTGTGTCAGAAAGATTTTCGCAGAGAAAAACCGCCCTCTGCCCGATGAAAAGACACTCGGTACTTTTATCGGCCCTCCGATGTACGACAGC
>CADCQO010000202.1 GCA_902803585.1 uncultured Ruminococcus sp. | reverse complement strand
GTAATACATTATAATAGAAACAAAGCTGTCCGCCTGTAAAGTATGCAGCCTTTTGGCGGACAAACAGATGAATTTTACGGAAATGAGGTCAGGCATATGAAAGTTTTATTGTTAGCTGCTACCATCGGAGGCGGTCATATGAGAGCTGCTGTTGCGCTCAAAGACTATATCCTCAGTCAGGACCCCGATGCTGTCGTAAAAATTTATGATACCCTTCAGTACGTCAGCCCCTTTCTTAATCGTTTTGTAACAGGAAGCTACGAATATATGGCGAAGAAAACCCCTAAGCTCTTCGGCGGTTTCTATAAAAGCTCGGACAAAAATACTCCTATCAATAAAACTGTCGAAGTAGCGCTGGCGGGGCTGAGAGAAAGGCTCCTGCCGATGCTTCTGGAATTCCAGCCCGATATTGTCGTGACTACCCATTCTTTTGCCACTGAACTGACGGCTGCCCTGAAAGTCAAGGAAAATCTGCATTTCCCGCTCGTCAGCATTGTGACCGATTTTGCGGTACATAAAACCTATATCAACAAGGGTGTCGATGCTTATATTCTTTCCAGTCAGGAAATGATTGAACAAATGATAGAACGCGGCCTCCCCAGAGATGTCTTCTATGCCTTCGGTATTCCCATCAAAAAGGAATTCCTCCAGAAGATCGACACAGCAAAGGCTTATGAAGAGGAAGGTCTTGACCCGTCGCTTCCTACTGTCCTGCTGATGGCGGGCAGTTTCGGCGTAACAGACGTGCTGAAAATCTATCATAAGGTTGTAAAGTCTGAGGCGGCTTTCCAGATCGTCCTGATTACGGGCAAAAATGAGAAGCTATACGAAACATTCGAGAAATATCTCAGCAAAATCGACATCAATAACACGATGTACGAGATTTCCCGCCTGTATCCGAATGCCAGACAGCAGACAACCATCCGTTCGTCCCGCCAGCTCAAGCCGTCAAAGCCTACCAAACTGCTGTACTATACAGAAGAAGTTGAAAAGTATATGCAGATGTCCTCGCTGATTCTGACAAAACCCGGCGGTCTGACCGTCAGCGAAGCCATTGCAACCGGTCTGCCGATGGCGGTGTTCAAGCCTATCCCAGGTCAGGAGGAACAGAACGCCGATTATCTCTGCCGCAACGGTATGGCGGTACGTCTGAAAAAGGATAAGAACTGTACAGAGATCATCACCGAACTGATGACGCACCCTGAAAAACTGCAGGCCATGCGGGAGGCTATTGCACAGCACAGCAACGGCAATTCTGCTGCAAGAATTTATGTTCTCATGAAGAGTCTGGTTGAAAAATACCATTCCATGCCCCATGTGCAGACTCCTTCTGTGCCTTCCGATGCTAAAAAAGTCAAACCCATCAAGCATACCAAAGCGGAAAAGGCTGCTGAAGCTGCTGAAAAAGCCGCTAAGAAGGCCGCCAAAAAAGCCGCTGAAAAATCCGCCCAGAAAGCTGCCAAAAAAGCTGCTAAAAAGTCTGCTGAAAAGGCTGTCAAAAAATCCTCAAAGAAAACCAAAAACTGAGAACGACAGACAGGCTTCGGCTGTCCGCTGAGTAAAATTTTTCCTTTTCCGTCCGGACAGACATATTTTTGGAAAGCAAAACGATAAAAAATACTGATAATTCTTTTAGGGAATATAAACCGGACGCAGATGTAATATCATTAAGGTGTCAGTATATACCGAAAAAGAAAGAAAAAAGTAAAGAAATGACGGTAACGGCCTGCCAGTATCATGGAGAAATATGAACGTTACCAATGATGTGGAGGATGCTCTATGCCGATTGACGAATCAATTGTATCGCAAATTATTCTTGCGCTGGGCGGTCTGGGACTGTTTTTGTATGGTATGAAACTGCTTGGCGATGGTCTGGAACTGGCCGCCGGTGCAAAACTGCGTAAGATTCTGGAAAAAATCACTTCTAACCGCTGGCTGGGTGCTTTGGTAGGCGTTGTCGTCACTGCCATTATCCAGAGTTCTACCGCCGTGTCCGTCATGGTGGTGGGCTTTGTCAATGCCAGCCTGATGACGCTGAGTCAGGCAATGGGCGTACTGATGGGCGCTACCATCGGTACTACCGCTACCAGCCTGATTCTCTCCTTCAATATCTCTCAGTATGCACCGATCTTTATTTTCATTGGCGCTTTTCTTGTCGTTCTCAGCAAAAAGAACAACACCCGTTATGCCGGTCAGATTATCGCCGGCTTCGGTATCCTTTTCTTTGGCATGACAACCATGAGCTCCAACCTGAAACCGCTTGCTTCTTCTGAGTTTTTCTCACGGCTCATTACTTCTATCAGCAACCCGATACTGGGTATCCTGTTCGGCGCACTCTTTGCCGCACTGATACAGAGTTCTTCTGCCGCAGTCGGTATTCTGCAGGCTCTGGGCGCAGCAGGGGCTTTGCTTCTGCCGGAATCCGTCTACATTATCTACGGTATCCATATCGGCGCCTGCTTCACCGCTGTACTGTCCTCTATCGGCGCTACCAAAGACGCTAAACGCACCTCTCTGGCATATGTCCTCTTTACCGTGTTCGGTACGGTCATCTTTACGCTTATCACACTGCTCACACCCTTTACTTCGTGGATAGAAGGCTTTACCGATAATGTTTCTCTTCAGATTTCTCTGGTACACATCATTTCTACGATTGTGGCAACCATTGCACTGCTTCCCTGCGTCAACTGGATCACGAAGCTCACCTGTCTGATTATACGCGGCAAAAGGGAAGAAGAAGAGAAAGAGCCCTGCCGTCTGAAATTCGTTGATGAACGTATCCTCAAGACACCCCCTATCGCCGTCAACCAGATCACAAAGGAAATTGAACGCATGGGCAACCTCTCCAACAAGAATTTCAACCTTTCACTGGAAGCCCTTCTTTCGAGAGATGAAAAAATCATTCCGAAGGTTTCCGAAAATGAAGAAGTCATCGACTACCTCAACCACACCATTACCTCTTACCTTGTGCGGATCAACGGTTTACCGCTCGAAGACCACGACCTGCTGAAAATCGGTTCTTACTACCACGTTGTCAGCGACTTTGAACGTATCGGTGACCATGCGGAGAACATCTGCGAGATTGCCTCCCGCATTATCCAGAACGATGATTCCTTCAGCGAAAAGGCGATTGAAGAAATCAAAGACCTCACCACACTGGTAGAAAGTGTGATTACCGATTCTATCGACCTGTTCTTCGGTCACTCACACGACCCGCTTCTGCTGGAAAAAATCAGCAACACCGAACAGGAAATCGACGATAAGACCGAACTTTACAAAGATCATCATGTGGAACGTCTGAGCAGAGGCGAATGCAACGCCACGATCGGAACTCTTTTTATGGAGCTTCTCACCAATCTGGAGCGTATCGCTGACCACAGCACCAATGTTGCCTTTGCCCTGTCCCCTCAATATGTCTGAAAAAAATCCGCCCGAACCTCCAAAAAGGTCTGGGCGGAAATTTTTTACGCTGCCGGACATTACCCGTTCATGCATGGCAAAGTCCGGACATGATTTTCAATTTCAGAAGGCATTCTGAATAGATGAAAGGGCAGCGTCAAAGTCGGATTTTGTGACGAGAAGGGAAACCTGTGACTCGCTGGTGGTAATCAGGCGGACATCTGCGCCGGCCTGCGCAGCCTGCCGGAAAATTTTTGCCGCTACGCCGGGACAATTCTCCATTCCTGCGTCAGAAACGGATATTTTGCAGTTGCCGCTGCTGACGATCGGCTTGATATGCTCGTCATTCAGCGTAGAGGTGTAGCTGAGAATCTTTACTAAGTCATCGTCGCTGACGGTAAAGGACAAACTGGTCAGGGAACTCTGCGGAGGTGTCAGGGAAATCATATCCACATCAATATCCATTGATGCAATTTTCTCGAATACCTCTGTCACAAAGCCCATATTGGCGGGAACATTCTGCAAAATGATGAGAGTTACATCATCATATACGGTTATGGTCGGTTTCATACGCATTCACCTCATCTGACTTTTTTTGTTTGGTATATGGATACTGCCGGAACAAGCCGATTATGCATCAGCGTCCCGCAGAAGGTCGGACATATCATACATTCCGGCGGGCTTGCCCTTCAGATAAACCGCCGCATTCAGCGCACCGATGGCAAAAACGGTCTTGGAACGGGCACTGTGACTGATCGTCAGTACCTCGTCCTGTCCTGCGAAAATCACTTCATGCTCACCCACAATATTGCCGCCGCGAATCGAATGAATACCGATCTCCTTCTTATCGCGCTTTCTGCGGTAGGCATGACGGTCGTATACATACTCTGCATCGGTCTTGACTTCTGAAATAGCATCAGCAATCATCAGCGCCGTACCGCTGGGTGCGTCCAGCTTCTGGTTATGGTGCTGCTCGATGATCTCAATATCAAAGCCTTCGCCAAAGACAGCCGCCGCCTTTTTCGCCAACTCAATGATCAGATTGATGCCAAGTGACATATTGCCGGAATAGAACACGGCGATCTCTTTGGCGGCCTCTCTGATCTGCTGCTTCTGCTCTTCGCTGTAACCTGTTGTACAAATAACAACAGGCAGATGATGCGCTTTGGCATAGGTCAGCATTCCGCTGAGTACAGCAGGATTTGAAAAATCGACAATCACATCAGCTTCACAGCCCGTTTCCTCCAGCATTTCAAAGGACTTTGCATAAACAGGCACTTCACCCGACTGCGGTGCGACAATATCCACACCGGCGGCGATGACTGCATCGTCCCTGCCTGCTGCTGCGTTCAGAATGCTTTTGCCCATTTTACCGGAACAGCCCGTCATAATTATCCTTGTCATCATTTATCAGTCCTTTATATCTCAGGCATCAAGGGAAAACGCCCCTGATGCCTTTATCATTCATTTTCAGATAATGCTGTACTTTTTCAGGCAGGCTCCCAGTGCAGCAAAGCCCTTTTCGCTCATCGGTGCCAGCGGCATACGGCAGGGGCCGCAGTTAAAGCCCAGCAGATTCATGGCTGCCTTGACAGGAATCGGGTTAACGTCCGAAAACAGCATATCAATCAGCTCAATATAGTACTTCTGCATCGCAAAGCTGCCCTTGAAATCGCCGTTCAGCGCCAGCGCCATCATATCGTGGCACTCTCTGGGGCAGACATTCGCCAGTACGGAAATAACGCCCAGTCCGCCCATTGCGGTGATTGCAAACGCCTGACTGTCCTCACCGCTGTAAACGTCCAGCTGGTCGCCGCAAAGCGCCATTGTACGAACCAGTGCAGAAAGGTCGCCGTTTGCTTCCTTGGTTGCCTGAATATTCGGGTGCTTTGCCAGTTCCGCATAGGTTTCGGGCTTGATGTTGCAGCCTGTTCTGGACGGAACATTATAAACGATCATCGGGATATTGATACGGTCAGCGATATAGTTGTAGTGACGTACCAGACCCGCCTGTGAAGTCTTGTTATAGTACGGTGTAACAGAAAGAATAGCATCTGCGCCGGATTCCTCTGCTTCCTTCGACAATTCTGCTGCAAAAACAGTATCATTGCTGCCTGTTCCTGCGATAACGGGTACACGCTTGCCGACCTTTTCTACTGTGTAGCGGATTACCTGACAATGCTCTTCCTTTGTGAGGGTAGCGGACTCGCCGGTTGTACCGCAGGCAACAATAGCATCTGTACCGTTATTGATCTGAAAGTCGATCAGTCTGCCGTATTCCTCATAGTTGAT
>CADCQO010000201.1 GCA_902803585.1 uncultured Ruminococcus sp. | reverse complement strand
TGTTTGCATCACATTGAACCAAAACCGTTCTTTGACTCATTCGTGATAACAAAAAGTATAACACAATTGTTTTCATTTATCAAGCCCCATGCAAAACCTTACAAAACAACAGCCAGCACCAACATTTCACGCAGTCTATGATAGATATTATCCAGCATTTCTATCGGAAGAGGATTTTCCCCTTGACCGATTTCTACGGTAAAGGCAGGACGGCTGAATTTCTCAACAAACCAATCCTTGAAGCCGCCTCCTACCGCCAGTCCCTGCGGTTCACCGACACGGTAGGAACTGACATATGCCAGCATTTTTGCCATGCGAAAGGCTTCAGAATCTTTATAGGTTCCGTAATGCCAATAGATTTCTTCGCCCTGACTATGAAATGCTAAGGCATGTGTAATACTTCCTGTGCGGCAATAAGCGGCTAAGGTACGGCTTTCCGGTTCACTTTCGGGATATTCACCGCCATAACGGGTGGCTGACGGTCTGACGATGCCTTCCTCCTGTTCACGCTGGTGCAGCGCCTCCCAGCCCGCCGAAAAGTTATGATTAACATCAACACCTGCGGCGTTTGCCTGCCAATGTGAAGTGTCACCATTGCACGCCTTCAGAACAGTATCACGGTAAACGCCTGCACTATCGGCTCCGTTAAGCTGAATTTCTACTCCGTCCGGATTCACACAGGGAATAATCGCTAATCCTCTGCGGTTCAGAAAAGCACCCACACGCACACCGCACAGGCTTTTTCCTGTCATCACAGAAAAACAAAGCTCATCTGCAAAACGAAGCATCAGCAGAGTTGTCAGCCATTCCATTCCGTGAAAAGCAGCTGTAAACAGCACCTGTTTGCGGCGGTTGCCGATACTGAGCAGGTCAATCGGACGGCCGCAGCGGCTCTCCCCGATCGTATCCCGTGACAAAAAACCGTAATCCAGCAGCAGCTGCCCGATAAGCATTTCCCGAATGCGTCTGTCGGGTTTTTGCTGCAATAAAGCGGGCAATAACATATACCTTCCTCCTTATATAATGGTTATTGTCTATTATATCACCCCATGTCATCGGAATCTGTCAGATTGTCAGTCCCTTTTCGGATAAAAATGTACCGCTGAACTGCTGACGCCATTTCTCCGTTAATTCTTATGGGGAGATATGGCGGAATATGACTCATGATATTTTTTCTTGCTATGTGAGAAGGGTGTGTGCTATAATGTAGATTATATTATTACACAAGGGAAAGGATTGATTGATACGAAATTCATTTCATGGAATGTTAACGGACTCAGAGCCTGTATGCAAAAGGGATTTTTGGAATTTGCACAAAAACAGCAAGCGGATTTTATCTGCCTGCAGGAAACCAAAATGCAGGAACATCAGGCAGAAATACCGTTGAAAGGCAACAAATATTTCAACAGTGCGGAGAAAAAGGGATATTCCGGTACAGCTATTTTTACGCCTCACTCCCCTCTTTCACTTACCTGCAACGGTATGAATCTTGAAGAACATTCCCACGAGGGACGTATGATAACATTTGAAGGGGAAAATTTCTTTCTGGTCAATGTCTATACGCCCAATGCACAGGACGGTCTGAAAAGACTGGATTACAGAATGAAATGGGAAGATGATCTGAGGGAATATCTGATGCGTCTTGACCGGCAGAAGCCTGTTATTTACTGCGGTGACCTGAATGTAGCACACGAAGAAATCGATCTCAAAAACGCCAGAGCAAATCGTGGAAATCCCGGCTTTTCAGATCAGGAAAGGGAAAAAATCGACACTTTGCTCCACAGCGGCTTTACAGACAGTTTCCGTTATTTATATCCCGATGTCACAGGACGGTACAGCTGGTGGTCTTATCGTTTCAATGCCAGAAAAAATAATGCGGGGTGGCGCATCGACTACTTTATTGTTTCCGACCGTATAAAGGAAAAAATCACAAGAGCCGATATTCTTTCTGATGTCTATGGCAGCGATCACTGCCCTGTGCTTCTGGAAATCGAGCTTTAAACGGAGGAAAAAGTTATGATTAAAGTACAACATCTTACCAAACGTTACGGTCACCGGCTGGCACTGGACGATGTCAGCTTTCAGGTTAAAAAAGGAGATATTCTCGGTTTTCTTGGCCCTAATGGTGCAGGAAAATCAACGACTATGAATATTATTACCGGATATCTTTCCAGTGACAGCGGAGAGGTGCTGATCGACGGCCAAAGTATTCTGGAAAATCCCAGAGAAGCGAAAACCCGTCTGGGCTATCTTCCTGAACAGCCTCCTCTGTATAATGATATGACCGTCAGAAAGTATCTGGAATTCATGTTCCGCCTTAAACGGGTACAGCTGCCCATGCGGGAACATATCGGCACTATCTGCCAGACAGTACATATTGAGGACGTCAGCGAAAGAATTATCAAACATCTTTCCAAAGGCTACCGCCAGCGTGTCGGTCTGGCGCAGGCTTTGCTGGGCGATCCGCCTGTGCTGATTCTGGACGAACCTTCTGTCGGACTTGACCCGACACAAATTATTGAAATGCGAAAACTGATCCGTGAATTGGGACAGAACCATACAGTCATTTTGTCCTCTCATGTACTGACTGAAATACAGGCTGTATGTGACAAAATCATCATTATCAACAACGGAAAGATTGCTGCGGAAGGCAAAACCGATGAACTGACCGGTACAGGCAAAGGTACTACCGTTATACGAATGGTCATTGAAGGACGGGAACAGGGCATCTATGCTGCGTTAAAAAATATCGACGGAGTTATCAATGTTTCCAGACTTGGTGAAGCTGAAAAGGGCTGTTATGAATTTCTGGTTGAAAGCCAGAAGGATATCCGCCGCCTGATTTACCGCACCATCGCCAAAACGGACAGCAATATTTTGTTGCTTCAGCCTGCCGGTCACTCTCTTGAGGAACTTTTCTTATCTATTATCTCCGGTCAGAATAACGAAACAGGAGGGAATCAGTAAATGTTTGCTATTTTTAAGCGGGAGCTTGCCTCCTATTTTAATTCGCCTGTCGGCTATGTGGTTGCCGCAGCGTTTATGGTATTTAACGGCATTTTCTTTTATGTTCAGTGTTTGTATACGGGTACGTCCAATATGTATGGCGTGTTCCAGAGTATGTTTTTTATCGTCCTGTTCATTATTCCGCTCCTTACAATGCGGCTGATGGCAGAAGACCGCAAAAATAAAACAGATCAGGCTCTGCTCACGTCACCCGTCAGCATTCCTTCTATTGTCTGCGCAAAGTTCCTGTCTGCTTTCGTCATGCTTGCCATTTGTCTGTCGGCTTATGTAATTGACGGTATGATTCTGTCGTTTGTTGCCTCTCCTGACTGGAGCGTCATTATCGGCAATATTTTCGGAATGCTGCTTATGGGTTCCGCCTTTATTGCCATCGGCATTTTTATTTCTTCCCTGACAGAAAGCGTTATTATTGCCGCTGTCTTTTCCTTTGCCGCAAATGTATTGATTAGTCTGATTGATACAATCGGTTCAACTGTTTCCTGGAACTGGCTGAAAAGCGCTCTGACAACTATTTCTTTTCAGGCAAAATACGGCAATTTCTCCCTTGGATTGATTTCTTTATCTGATGTTGTGTTTTTTGTCAGTGTGACTGCCCTGTTCCTGTTTATGACAGACAGAGTACTTGACAGAAGAAGATGGGCGTAAGGAGGCATAGGACAATGAGCGATAACGAAAAAAATAACAATGAGAAACCTGCAGCAGAAACATCAGCTGAACGGCAGCGCCGCCCGATGAGCCGGAAAGCCAGACACAGCTTAGTGTCAGGAGGAATTTGCCTTTTAGTCATTGTTTCTGTGGTTCTGGTCAATGTCATTGCTGTTGTGATGACAAATAAGTTTTCAGCACTCACCGCTGATATTACGGCTATGAAATCGTTTGAAATTTCTGAACAGTCCAAAAACATTGCACAGAACATCAGCAAAAAAGTAACCATTACCTTTCTGACGGAAAGAACCGCTTATATGGAAATCGATCCCTACTGTAAGCAGACTGCTTATATGACGGAAGAAATGGAAAAATGTGCTAACGGTATGATTGAAGTGAATTATGTGGATCTTGTCAGAAATCCTACGTTTGCCGACAACTATTCTTCGGAAGATCTCAGCACCACAGATATCATCGTAGCCTGCGGAGAAAACCGCCGCATTCTCAAGGTCGCTGATATGTTCAAATTTGAAAATTATTCCGACAATTACCAGTATATTGCTTCTTCTCATTCGGAAGAAGTATTGGATAACGCTATTATTGCTGTGACAAATGAAGAAATCACTCACACGGTTCTGATTAAGGACTACTGCAGTCAGGATACCTCTTACTTCCTCAAGACACTTCGCAATAACGGTTACGATACCACTGAGATTTCTCTCCTCAGCGGCAATATTCCTGCTGATACGGAAATGGCGGTTGTCTATGCGCCGACAGCCGATTATACGGAAGAGGCTGTCAATAAACTGCGCAGCTTCCTCAATAACAATGGAGAATATGGAAAAACACTGCTTTTCCTCTCAGAATCACAAGATGTTGAAATGCCTAACCTCGATAAGCTGTTATCGGAGTACGGCATGGGGCTGGAACATGGTTTTGCCTTTGAAGCAGACAGTAATTATGTCAACAGCAGCAGTGCCAATTATTTTGACGGCGTATTGTGCCAGTATTTTTCTGATTTGTATACGGATTATCTCAAGGACAAACCACGTCCCGTGATTACAGGTTATTCCCGTCCTGTCAGCATTCTGAATGCCGCCGCTGCTGCTCCTCTTCTCTCTTATTCAGATTATTCCGGTGAATGTCCCTTTGACGCTGATGAAAACTGGAATATCAGCGATGCCATTACCGGCAATACTTTCGTACTGGCGCAGGGGCAGATGGGAAAGGAAAGCAGTCCTTCTACTTTGATCGTTTCCGGTACTTATCGTATCTTTACGAAATCCTATTATGGCTCTGCTTACAGCAACCAGACTTATTTGTCCACTATGCTGGCTTCTGCTAACCATCGGAAAATCAATCGTGTTACAGTGGCTGAAAAAGTCATTAATTCGTTTGATGTCAATATTAACCAACAAACAGCTATGAATCTCGGTTTTGTGGTCTATGCGCTGATTCCTATTGTCATTCTTGGCATTGGATTTACTGTCTTTCTGATGCGCAGAAACCGCTGATGGAGGTAAAAACAGATGAAAAAAAATACAAAGCTGTTGATAGGGGCAGCTTTAACCGCAGTATTGCTTGCAGGTGCATTGATTGTTGTGCTGCTTATTCCTTCCAACAACAATAAAATCAATGTAGCTGATAACAATGACATTCTGCTGTTCGATAAAACAAAGCTGTCAGTCGAAGAAATTGCTGTAGATAATGCCGGCGGAGCATATGAGCTTCTGGCATATGAATATACAGAGTCCTCTGTGTCTTCTAAGGCTGATTCCTCCTCCAGTCTTCCTGTTATTCCCGCTGTGAATCAGGAAAG
>CADCQO010000200.1 GCA_902803585.1 uncultured Ruminococcus sp. | reverse complement strand
TCGCACGTACCGTGTGAAGTGGGGGAAAACAACCCGTAACAGGTCATGCTGACGGTGTTTGTTACCTATCACTATTTTCTCGGTCTGCGGAACCTTACCGTCCTGCACGATGCCGAAGCCATGATACGCAGAACAGAACCGGATTTCCGCATCGAAAATATCCCCGATGATGATGAAAAAGTATTCGCCCTGTTTGCGGCAGGCGATACCGAAGGCGTGTTCCAGTTTGAGTCGGAGGGCATGAAAAACGTGCTGATGCAGCTCAGACCCCAAAACATGGAGGATATCATCGCCGTTATATCGCTTTACCGTCCAGGCCCGATGGACTCCATTCCCAGATATATCGAAAACCGCCGTCACCCTGAAAAAATCACCTTCAGGCACCCGCTTTTAGAGCCGATTCTGAAAGTGACTTATGGCTGTATTATCTATCAGGAACAAGTTATGCAGATATTCCGTTCACTGGCGGGTTACTCGCTCGGACGGGCTGACATTGTGCGCCGTGCCATGTCAAAGAAAAAGAAAGATGTCATGGAACAGGAGCGAAAAGTCTTTATCTACGGTCTGAAGGACGAAAACGGCAGTGTACTGGTGGAGGGCTGTGTCAGCAGGGGCGTACCGGAGGAAACGGCAAAGGAAATTTTCGCTGAAATGGAAAGTTTCGCCTCTTACGCCTTCAACAAGTGTGCGACTCGTTCCTAACTGAAAAGGTTAGGCACTAATAAAAGAACGAAACGAAAGTTTCCATAATTTTATTAGGAGAACTACAGAATCGAGATATGGAACGATAGGGTAACGCCTTGAAACATATCCATTAATACTCCGACTGGCATTTTGACGAAAGTTAGTTTGTCAGAAGCTCGGTGAAGTCGGCAGAAGTAGTCCTAAACAAACGAAATAATCGAAGTAAGATTGGTACAAAAGCGGTCAGAACCCGCCTGTTGGAAAAGATTAAAGTAGAACGCATGGACTATGATATGTCGGATGTCTATAAAATACCTATGCTGAGAATCCCCAATAGCCGTAGCGGGCTGGGGCGACGAACCGTTGAAGTAAAGGAACTATATGAAGGGCATATCGAAAGGTATGCTGACGTTGAAGCGTCGTTAGTGCGGTTTAGTAAGAATTTTTGTTATGAAAAACCGTGTGATGCGAAGGTTGAAAGACTGGCGGGCATCTCCAAGCTAACAGGACCAGAAACAGGCAGCTAAGGGTATATGTAAAGATAGATTCTGTGGAACGAGGAAAAGTATCAGGTAACTCGAAAGAGTGATAGATTGTCGAAGAACAATAAGCAATCGCACTGGTGCTGAAAAGTAGAGGTCGAACCAGCGAAGTTCCTGTAATAGGAATGGAGGAATGGCCTCAAGTCGTTATTTTCTTGAATGGTCAAAAAATTACAACATAACGAGTCTAATAAGGACTTCAGATATGACTAAAAGAGTCACCCTCTGAAAGGAAGGTGATGCCTTATGCCGATTAAGAAATCTGAAAGACGCCAAAGTATGGATGACCTACGGCATGCTGAATATTACAACCTACAACCTATATTCGATGATTTGTATGCTAAAAGTAAAAACGGTGAAATCTTCAACGATCTGATGAACACCATCTTGTCGGAAGAGAACATCATGCTTGCATATAGAAACATTAAGAATAGGAACGACCAGACCGTTAGGAATCCCGTGCATTTGGGATAGACTTATTCAACAATGTATAAAACAGATTCTTGAACCTATATGTGAAGCGAAATTTTCTGAGAATAGTTATGGCTTCCGCCCAAATAGATGTGTCGAGCACGCAATCGCAGAAACACATAGATTGATACAAAAATCACATATGTACTATGTAGTGGAATTTGACATCAAAAGTTTCTTGGATAATGTTAATCATCCGAAACTGATGCGCCAGATATGGGCATTGGGAATCAGAGATAAACATTTGCTCTACATCATAAGGCAAATCCTGCAAGCCCCAATTAAAATGTCAGATGGTTCTGTGATACATCCTGATAAAGGAACTCCGCAAGGAGGTATCATCAGTCCTCTCTTAGCAAATATAGTACTCAACGAGTTAGACCATTGGGTTGATAACCAATGGATAAAAATTCAGGAAATAGAAAAGTTGTAAGCCCCAAACCCAAAAGGGCAAAACAAGATTCCTTCATTTAGGTTTTTGTTATAGTTGTAATTTAAGAGGATAACGATGGAACGCCGTGTGCGGGGAAACTCGCATGCACGGTGTGGACCAGGGGAAAAGATGGAGATAATTTCAAAGTCTTACCTATTGGTATCCCATGCCGCCTGTTATGCCCTCATTGCCTACCAGACCGCCTATCTGAAATGCCATTATTTTTCGCCGTACTTCGCCGCACTCCTGACAAGTGTGCTTGATAACTCCGGCAAGGTGGCTGTGTATACCGATGAATGCGCCCGCCGGAATGTGACGGTGCTTTCTCCTCATGTGAATGTCAGCAGTGCGGGCTTCACCATACAGGACGATAAAATCGGGTTTGGTCTGATGGCGGTTAAAAATCTCGGAAAAGGGCTGATCGACCGCATTGTGCAGCAACGCCGCAGCGGAAATTTCACGTCCTTCTATGACTTCTGCCGCCGCCTCTACGGGCCGGAACTCAACCGCAGAGCTTTGGAAAGCATTATTCGCTGTGGTGCGCTGGACGGACTGGGAGCAAACCGTCACCAGATGATTGCCGCCCTTGACAGTACACTCAGCTATATTGCCGCTAAGCGTGACAGTGCCATAGAAGGTCAGCTCGACCTGTTCGGGCTGTCCTCACGTCATGCGGAGGATACCGCAGAACCTGCCCTGCCTGCTGTGGAGGAATACCCCGCCGCCGAACTGCTCGAAATGGAAAAGGCAAGCACGGGGCTGTACTTTTCGGGACACCCGCTGTCGGCGTATGAAGAAGCGATAAAAGCTGCTAAAGCCGACCGCCTCAGCGATATCCTCGCCAACGAAAACAACCGTTATCCTGACGGTTATCGTGCGGATATTTTCGCTGTCGTCACGTCCGTGAAGCTCAAGACAACGAAAAACGGTCAGCAGATGGCATTTGTCACTGTGGAAGACCGTTATGCAGATATGGAAATGATTGTATTCCCGAATACCCTCACCCGTTACGGAAACCTTCTGAACGAAGGAGCGGTACTGCGTATCGGCGCGTCCGTCAGCACCCGTGACGAGGAAGAACGCAAGCTGATTGCAGATACACTCCAGACAGCCCCCCAAAAGCCCGCCCCCTTACCCCCGCCCGCAGATACGCCGAAAAAATCCTACAAAAAAGGGCTGTACCTGCGTGTCCCCGATGATACCTGTACAGAGTACCTGAAAGCCCGTCAGATTACCGATATCTTTGACGGCAGAACGCCGCTTTACATCTACTTCACCGATTCAAAAAAACTCTGGACAACGCCGCCGCATATGCACGTTGACCCTAACTCTGTGATGCTGGACGAACTGCGCCGCAGACTCGGAGACGGCAACGTCAAATTAGTAACCTAAGTGCTGTATAGCCGGACTTCAGACGATTGTCAATTTGTCCGGTTCAGAAATCCGTCCGGCAAACTCCGGTATGCTGTATCGTAAAAAGTGCAGAAGCGTGAAACCCCGCCGGTGTCTGAGCGAGCCGGCGGGGTTCTTCTGATTGGGTTATGCCTTTGAAGCAGCGGAGTCTTCAGCGGAAGAAGCTGAGGAGTTTTCAGTGTTGGAAGCGGTGGATTTTTCGATATCAGCGGACTTCTTGATGATGCCCTTTTCTTCAAGACCAGCAAGCTTCTGGAGAGCCTTGACGATATCGTTCATGGTCTTTTCGTTGTCTTTGCTTTCCTTGACCATTTCAGCAAAAATGCCCTTTTCTCCGTCAGAGTTGATATACTCACCGACAGCGGTCATGGTGGATACAACAAGCGCACATATCAGACCGAAAATGATGCACAGAATACCGATGATAACGCCGGACTTTCTGGGGCCTGTTTTGTCAGCGTCCTTTTTTGACATTGCGCCGAATACGATTGCAGCAACAGCCATCACAACGCCTACCCATACAAGAGTAACATTGAGCTGTCCGTAGAATGCCAGCTTTCCGTCAAATCCCATACCGGTGAGCTTTGACATAGGTACAAAGGTTGCCGCCAGAATCAGAATAAGGGAAGCCAGTGCAAGAAACAGTCCGATGAATCCTTTTACATTCTTTTCGCTTTTTGACATTTGAATTCCTCCAATAAAATTGATTTTTTGCGCGGGACAGTAGCATTATAGCACCCCCTCGACAAAAAATCAATCTTTTTTCAGATTTTTCCTGCTTTCAGCGGGGCAAGACTGCGGGGAAGAATGCCTGTCATGTGGGCGATGGCAGTACCGTAGTTGGTGATGGGGATGTTTTCGTCCTCGGCGCATTTCAGGCGGTATTTTATTTCCCGTTCATTCAGCATACAGCCGCCGCAGTGAATAATCATTTTGTAAGGACGGAGATTTTCGGGGAATTCTGTACCGGAAGTCCAGACAAATTCAATTTCCTTTCCGGTGTAGCTTTGAATCATTTTCGGAATCTTTACGGTGCCGATATCTTCGCATTGACGATGATGTGTACAGCCTTCCGACATGAGAATGACATCACCGTCCTGTAAGGTATCAAGTGCTTTTGCACCCCCTGCCAGTAAATCCAGATTGCCTTTGTAGTTCGCAAACAGAATAGAAAATGAGGTCAGCGGGATATCTTCGGGTGTCATGCGGCTGACTTCACGGAATGCCTGACTGTCCGTAATGACGAGCTTCGGTTTTTTGGCAAGGGAGCGGAGTGTCTGGGGAAGTTCCTGCGGCTGTGTCACGATACACATAGCGTGTGCATCGAGAATATCACGGATTGTCTGCTGTTGGGGCAGTATCAGCCGTCCTTTGGGAGCGGAGCTGTCTATTGGCACGACAAGCACCACAATGTCCCCCTTTTCGAGCAGGAACGATACGATGTGCTTTTCGTTAACGGCAGGTTTAGCGAGCCGTGCAATCAGTTCTTTCAGTTCTTGGATATTTTCGCCCGTTTTCGCACTGACACAGATTTCATGTTCTGAGGCCGGTGTCATGGTGTGAAGGTCGCTTTTGTTGTATGCCACGACATAGGGAATCTGCTTGTCCTGTATTTTCCGGAGC
>CADCQO010000199.1 GCA_902803585.1 uncultured Ruminococcus sp. | reverse complement strand
GTCTGACGGTTTCAGCAGCCGTTTCTGCATCTGCGCCGGAACTTGTCCTGTAAGCAAACTGCAGCAGCTCCCTGCCGCCGGAAAGCCCGCTGTAAAAGCTCACGGCCTCCTTTGACAGCTTCTGTACATAATGCTGCCGTTCCGCTGCGATGGCTGCGCCCTCAGCTGACAGCCGTTCATTCCAGATATCCAGCATATCCTCCAGTTCCCTGTGACGGGGAATATCCTTCAGCAGAGCGTTTCTCTCGTTCAGCACTTTTTTGTACCGGCTCAGAAGAACCGCATAGGACGGCTTTATCTGACAAATGGCAGCATCAATGAAGCTGCGGCGTTCCTCCGGCCCGCTCTTGATGAGGGAAAGATGATTCGGAGAAAAGACAACTGCACAAAAGTGACCGATGATCTGCGACATGGTCTTTTTCGGGACACCGTTCAGCACAGCACTCCGCCGGTTGTTCTGTATCGTGATGGAAACAGACTGCTCCCGTCCTCCGGCGTAAAAATCAAGGGTCAGTCGGGCTTGCTTTTCATGAAAAGCGATCAGTTCGTGATCTTTTGCTCCTCTGAAAGAACGGCCGCCCGTAAACAGCCACACACCCTCCAGAAGATTGGTCTTACCCTGAGCATTGTCACCATAGATGACATTTATACCTTCTGACGGAAAAAAGACCGTTGGTTTCAGGTTTCTGTAATTTTCAAAGGTTATCTTTCTGATGTACACCCTAACGCACCTCGAAAACTGTTCCCTGATAGATAATCTGGTCGTTCCGGTGTATCTTTTTACCCCGCTGTGTGCAGATTTCGCCGTTGACGCTGACTTCGCCGTTCTGTATCACCAGTTTGGCATGACCGCCGGTTTCAACAGCACCCGCCGTCTTGAGCAGGTCGCACAGGCGAATGTATTCTTCATTTTCATGCAGTGTTATGGTTTCAGTGTTCATTTCTCAACCTCACAGGAAGTACTAAGAAAACAAAGCTGTCGCCCTCATTGGGAAGAATGATGATGGGACTCAGCGGCCCGTTCATCTGTATTTTTACCTCATCAGTATCGGTGTTCTTGAGCGCGTCCAGCATGAATTTATAGTCAAAGCCGATTTCAATATCCTCTCCCTGAATTTCTGCCTCAAACTCATCGTTGGCCTGTCCCAGAGAAGTATTGCAGAAAGTCTTGATGGTGTCGTTGTCAATCCGGCACCGGATCGGACTTTTCATTCTCTCATTCAGAAGCAGCGACATTCTGTCAATGGCACTGATGAATTTTCTCGTGTTGACCTTCAGCTCAGTGGCGTGTTTGGAGGGAATCGCTGACTTATAGTTCATGAACTCGTCCTCAATCAGACGTGTAATAATCGAGTAGCTGTCGATTCTGAAAACGATGTGCCGGCTTCCTACGCTGATAGATACGTTTTCAGTGTCTTCGCCGGTCAGCTTCTCGACTTCGGTCAGGGATTTGCCGGGAACAATAAAGCGTTTTTCTCCGTCATAGTCGATTTCTTCCTTGCGGATCGCCAGACGGTAGCCGTCTACGGAAATGATCTTGATCGTGCGGTTTTCTATTTCAAACAGAGATCCTTTGTGGGCAGGCTTGATGTCCTTGTCAGATACAGCATAGATCGTCTGCTGTATCATGCTTTTAAGAATATGACCTTCTATTGTAACAGAATCCTCTGCGTTGACCGTAGGCAGTTCGGGAAACTCTTCTGCAGGAATGCCGATGATCCTGTAATTGGATCGGCCGCTGTGAATGTAGACGATCAGTTTTTCGTCCGTTTCAAAAGTAATAGTGTCTTCCGGCATTCTGCGGATAATATCAGAAAGCAGCTTTGCATTGATGACAATAGTACCTTCCTCATAAATCATAGCTTCCATTGAGGTGGTAATGCCAATCTCAAGGTTATAGCCTGTAAGGATCAGCTGACCATTAACTGCTTTGATGAGGATACCTTCTAAAGCAGGTACTGTCGATTTGGAAGCAACAGCTCTCTGTACATTCAACACAGCATCATTCAATTTCTGCCGGTTGCAGTTCAGTTTCATAGTATCAGTCCTTTTCGGTGAATTTGCGTGAAAAGCGGAATATAATAATATATATATTTTAGTAGTAGTAGTAGGGGCTGTTGAAATGTTGAAAACTCTGTTAACCATGATGAAAACAGGGGTTACGGGACACAAGGCGATGTTGAAATCGTGTGGAGTCGTGTTGAGAAAAAATGGAGAAATTTTACTTTTCAACATCGCTGTTGAAACATGTTGGTGGAAAGTTGAAAACTTGTTGAAAACTTGACGCACTAAAAAACAGGGTTTTCAACCGATTTGTTGAAAAGTTGAAAAGTTTTAAACAGCTTGTTGAATTCTTTTCAGCGGTCTCTGATGTTCTTGATGATGTCCTCGACGGTGGATTTGAGCTTAGGGTCTTTGTTCATGTTTTTGGCAATCTGGTTGATAGCATACACAATGGTGGAATGGTCGCGTCCGCCGAATTCCTCACCGATCTGCTTCATGGAAAGACCTGTGATTTCTCTGACAGCATAGATGGCAATCTGTCTGGCGTTGGAAATGTTGGAATTTCTTCTGGCAGAGCGGATATCGTCACTGGTGACACCGTAGGTATGGGCCACCTCGTCAATGATCTTTTCTACTGTGAGCGGTGGCGGCTGGTCGTTGTTCAGAATATCTGAGATGGTTTTCTGGGCAACATTGATGGTGATTTTTTCGCCGTAAAGCTGGTTCTTCGCTTTCAGCTTCTTGACAACGCCTTCCAGCTGTCTGATGTTGGTTTTCAGACGGGTAGCGATATATTCCGTTACGTCGTCGGGCAGGTTCATTTCAAGCAGTTCTGCTTTGCGCTTGATGATTGCCATTCGTGTTTCAAAATCAGGCGGCTGGATATCTGCCAGCAGACCCGATTCAAAACGGCTGCGCAGTCTGTCCTCGAGCGTTTTGATTTCTTTGGGCGGACGGTCAGATGTCAGAACAATCTGGCAGTTTGCATCGTGAAGGGCGTTGAAAGTGTGGAAAAACTCTTCCTGTGTACGTTCCTTGCCGCTGATAAACTGGATATCGTCTACAAGAAGGACGTTGGCACGTCTGTACTTCTGGCGGAATTCGCTGGTAGTGGCATTCTGGAGCGACTCAATGAACTCGTTGGTGAAATCGTCGCCCTTGACATAAGTGATGATGGCGCTGGGGTCGGCTTTGCTGATCTCATTACGGATAGCATAGAGCAGATGCGTCTTGCCAAGACCCGAATTGCCGTAGATGAAAAGCGGGTTATACGCCTTGCCGGGATTGGAGGCAACAGCGAGTGAAGCGGCGTGGGCGAATTTGTTGGAAGAGCCGACGATGAAAGTATCGAAGGTGTATTCGTAGTCTGCGTCCATGACAGCCTCGGGGGGATCCGGCTCCTTGATGGTTACCTCTTCGGGAATGGTAAAGCAGATCTCGATACCGCTGCCGAAAACGCTGGCAAAGGCATCGTTGAGGAGCTTCATGTATCCTCTGATGAGTGTCTGGCGGTTAAAGTCGGTGGGAACCATCAGGATTGCCTTGCCCTGAGTGAAATCCAGCTT
>CADCQO010000198.1 GCA_902803585.1 uncultured Ruminococcus sp. | reverse complement strand
GTCGGAATATGAGCCTGATAAACCTTACAGAAGGGGAAGAACTGCAATATTTTTTTATGTGCCAGCTTCATTGCCTTGACATAGGTGTTATAGAAAGGACTTTCGTGCTGATTGACAAGAATACCGTCATCTGTCAGTGCTTTAAAGCAGTTGCCGTAAAATTCGGTTGTGAACAATCCTTCGCCGGGACCTACCGGATCAGTAGAATCAACAATAATGAGGTCATAGGTATCAGCCACCCCTCTGACAAAGCGCAGACCGTCATCAATGTAAATATGCACTCTGGGGTCATCCAGCTTGCAGGCAACCGTAGGCAGGAATTCCTTACAGGCATCAACTACCATTCTGTCTATTTCTACCATGTCAATGTGTTCAATGGTTTTATATTTAACAAGTTCTCTTACTGTACCGCCGTCACCCGCACCGATAACCAGAACTTTTTTGATATCAGGATTCACTGCCATTGGTACATGGGTAATCATCTCATGATAAATAAATTCGTCCTTCTGGGTCAGCATGACTCTGTCGTCCAGAACTAACACATCACCGAATTCCGGTGTACTGAATATTTCAATGCGCTGAAATTCCGACTGTGCAGAATATTTCTGTTTATCACAGCGGATAGAAAAGCGTACATTGCTGGTTTGTTCCTCTGTATACCACATTTCCATAGTTTATCGCCTCCCTTAATAAAGCGGGTTATTCTGCCATGATATTGATTTTTTCGGTATTGATATCCTCTGCACCGGTCAGATTGCAGCCTTTTTCTTTGGCATAGATGATATATTCCAGTGCATCTTTTGTAATCAGTTCACCGGGCGCCAGTATCGGTATGCCCGGCGGATAGCACATGACAAATTCTGCACAGATTTTACCGAGAGTTTCCCTCAGAGGAATTTGCTTTTTTCTGGCATAGAAAGCATCCTGCGGGGAACACATAACAACAGGTTCAATATATTCGTGATCGAGCATACCGGCGGAATCTTTGGAATAAAGACGCTTGACTTCATAAAGCGCAGAAATCAGGCGTTCGATTTTCAAAATTTTATCACCGACAGAAACGATTGCCAGAATATTGCCGATATCACCGAATTCAATCTGGATACCATACCGGTCGCGCAGAATATCATAAACCTCAATGCCTGCCAGACCGATGTCCCTTGTATGTACTGAGATTTTTGTCGGGTCAAAATCAAAGATAGTATCGCCGTCGATCAATTCACGGGAAAAAGCGTACAGACCGCCCAGCTTATTGATCTCTTTGATACCGTAAGATGCCAGATCTGTGACGCGCTCAAAAATCTTTTTGCCGTTAAGCGCCAGATTCTTGCGGGAAATATCGAGAGAGGAAAGCAACAGATAAGAAGCGCTGGTTGTCTGTGTCAGGTTGATGATTTGACGGACATAGCCCTCAGAAATATCTTTGCCAAGCAGAAGGGCAGAGCTTTGTGTAAGAGAACCGCCCGTCTTGTGCATACTTACCGCCGCCATATCTGCGCCAACACTCATAGCGGAAGGAGGCATATAGTCACCGAAATAAAAATGTGTCCCGTGAGCCTCGTCTACCAGTACCTTCATGCCGGCTTCATGTGCAATTTTGACGATTTCCCGCAAATTGGAGCATACACCGTAATAAGTAGGATTGTTGACGATGATCGCTTTTGCATCAGGGTGAAGCCGCACAGCTCTCCTGACAGAATCAACGGACATTCCCAGCGGAATTCCCAGCCGGCGGTTAACGCCGGGATTAACGTAGACAGGCACTGCACCGCACACAATCAGGGCATTGATGCTGCTGCGGTGCACATTGCGGGGCATAATAATTTTGTCACCGCGCTTGCAGACACTCATAACCATTGCCTGAACGGAACTTGACGTACCATTTACCATAAAGAAGGCGTGTGCTGCGCCGAAAGCATCTGCCATCAGTTCCTCTGCTTCCTTGATAACGCTGACAGGATGACAGAGGTTATCAAGAGGCTTCATGGAATTGACATCTACACTCATACATTGTTTGCCCAGAAATTCGGTCAGTTCAGGATTGCCCTTTCCCTGTTTATGACCGGGAACATCAAAGGAAACGATACGATTTTCCCGATATTCCTGCAGTGCTTCAAAAATAGGCGCTCTGTTCTGATTCAGCTTCATTTTTCTATCCCCGTTACTCGTAAACATTCGTGCCGCTGAAAATTTCAATCATTTCCCGCCTGAGGCTGTTGGAAATAGCCAGCCGTTCCTTGGGAGGAATCTCATAAACATCGGTCTTGAACAGATAATTCTGCAGTTCCAGTTCCTTGATAAGCATTTGTGTATGGAAAATATTAGCCTGATACACATTGATGTCCATTGTATCATATCGCCGGAGGGTTTCCTCTTTGATGTAATCCTGTATAGAGGTGATTTTGTGGTCAATAAACAGTTTTTTTCCGCTGGTATCTCTCGTGAAGCCTCTCACTCTGTAATCGATGGTAATAATATCAGAATCGAAGCTGTCGATCAGAAAATCAAGGGTGTTCAGCGGAGAAATGGTACCGCAGGTAGATACATCAATATCTACACGAAAAGTAGCGATTGCGTTATCGGGGTGATATTCAGGATAGGTATGTACAGTGACATGACTTTTATCCAGATGAGCAGCAATTGTTTCACCGGCATAAGCAGTCGTATACTTGCCGCAGTTACAGGATCTGTCAATCTTTTCAGGCAATCCCGCTTCAGATATCAGCAGTGTGACGCTGGCACCCTGCGGGTCATAATCCTGCTTGGAAATATTCAACACGGCAGCACCGATCATTTCCGTTACCTGACAAAGAATACTTGTCAGACGATCAGAGTTATACTGCTCATCAATATAGGCAATATAATCCTTCTTCTCACGTTCAGTTTTTGCGTAGCAGACATCGTAAATATTAAAACTCAGGGTTTTTGTCAGGTTGTTAAATCCGTACAGCTTCAATCTTTTTTCCAATTTTACTCTCACAACCTTTTATTATTTTATCGGGAGCATTACTGCTTTCCGTTCAGTTTGTTCAATATCATGCCGGCACACATATAGACATTGCCGCCGCCGATCGTAATAATCAGATCACCGGGTTTAGCTTTTTTGGTGACATAATCAGCAATTTCTTCAAACGTTTCAAACCATACACAGCCGTCAATCTTTTCTGCCAGATCTTTTGAATAGATATTATAGGTGTTTGTTTCTCTGACAGGAAGAATTTCCGACAGGATAGTATGATCGGGAATGGACAGCACCTCTGCGAATTCATTGAGGAAAGTATAGGTTCTTGAATAAGTATGCGGCTGGAAAACTGCCCATACACGGCGGAAGCCCATACTCATAGCAGTCGTCAGTGTCGCTCTCAGTTCTGTGGGATGATGTGCAAAATCGTCTGCTACCGTAATGCCGCAGGGCTTGCCAAGAATTTCAAAGCGTCTGTGTGCGCCGCTGAACTCACCCAGAGCTTTTGCAGCTGCTTCTGGTTCAACGCCAAGTGTAATTGCAGCAGAAGCGGCAGCCAGAGCATTCATAACATTGAATTTACCCGGCACTTTCAGATTGACCGAGCAAACTTTTTCACCGTGATGATAAAGATCAAAGCTGTCACAGACAGAAGACTCACCGGTGATTTCTGCATGAAAATCGTTTTTGTTGCCAAAACCGAAAGTAACGATCTTTTTTTCACCCTTCCGGCGGATCTCCTCGACACATTCCATAGAGTTATGGTCATCTCCGTTGATGACGATACAGGAAGAAGTCTGTTCCATAAACTGTCTGAAAGAATCCTTGATACGGCTGAGTGTGCCGAAATAGTCCAGATGATCCTCATCGACATTCAGAATAACAGCCATAGCCGGATAAATACGCAGGAAGGTATCAACGTATTCACAGGCCTCACAGACAATATAATCAGACTCACCGATACGGCTGTTGCCGCCGATAAAAGGCAGCTTTGCACCGATAATAGCGGTAGGGTCAAAAGAGGACATTGTCAGGATCTGCGTCAGCATAGAGGTCGTTGTTGTTTTGCCGTGTGTGCCGCTGACAGCAATCGACTTTTTGTATTTGTCTACAACAGCACCCAGCATAATGCAGCGTTCTACTGTAGGAATATTCTGGGAACGTGCAGAAACCAACTCAGGGTTATCCAGCTTGACAGCTGCAGTATAAACCACAAGGTCTGCACCATTGACATTTTCAGGCAGATGTCCCATCATAACAGGGATACCATAGGAACGGATACGGGCAAGAGTATCGGATTCTGCAACATCAGAACCGGTAATTTCATATCCTTCGCTGTGGAGAATTTCCGCCAGCGGACACATACCCGAACCGCCGATTCCAACAAAATGAATACGCTTGATATTATCAAGTAAATGTGCATAGCTTTCTACCATAAAGCAACACTTCCAGTCTTATATTATATTGAATAACAAGTCATACACATGCCAGTATATTATATTACGAAACTGCGAAAAAATAAAGGGATATCCTTAATTTTATTGATTTTGTCAAATATTATGCCAAAAGAGTTCTGAAATTGTCTTTCTGTAACATTATATATGATTCTTTACATAATTTCAAGAACCAAAGAAAAAACACTCCATTGAAATGAACCAATGAAGTGTCGTTTTGACAAAAAATAAACCCCGTCACCATAGACGAGGTATCTTTGGAGCGGATGACGAGGCTCGAACTCGCTACCTCAACCTTGGCAAGGTTGCGCTCTACCAGATGAGCTACATCCGCAAATATCGCTGTCAGGCTTCTGAACAATTCGTGGGAAAATATGGAGCGGATGACGAGGCTCGAACTCGCTACCTCAACCTTGGCAAGGTTGCGCTCTACCAGATGAGCTACATCCGCATCAATCGCCGACAGCTTTATCATTGTAGCGCATTATGAAAGTTTTGTCAAGCGTTTTTTGAATTTTTTTTCAGAAACGGCATGATTTTATAAGATAACCAATTCTTATCAAAAATGGCAATTGTTTTTATGAAAAAGTGTGATAAAAAAGAGAAAATTATTTACTAAAATTCCATTTAAGGAAGTTTTTTCGTTATAATTATCCTATATTGAGAGCGCTTCGACAAAAAACTGTAATTTTTTTTGATAAATATAAAGAATTATACGAAAAAATCTTGTTTTTTTTTGAAAAATAGAATATAATAGACACATACTCTGGGGTGTAGCGATTATTCCGTACGGATATGGTGTGTGCTCCGGAAAAATATACAAAGATATGGAGGAATATAAATGG
>CADCQO010000197.1 GCA_902803585.1 uncultured Ruminococcus sp. | reverse complement strand
TGAATACTCCCTCTATTGTGTACATTCTTACCTTACAGGCGTTTTTTTCCATTTCCAAAAGTTCCTGATTTTCCATTCTGACAGTTGCCTCCGTTTCAAGTCATTTCTTTGTTGTCAGCACCAGATCTGTTTTCGTGCTGACGGCCGCATCTATATCAACACCCTCCCGCAAGCGGGACGATGATGTTTCCTCTCTTACAGGGGTGTTTCAGCGCATTTTTTTCTTCACACGGATACTTGTCCAGATCACCACACCGATAGCAATAATGCCAAAGGAAATCAGCACAATACCGCCTACCAGAAATGCCCAGTCATCATTGCCGCCCCTGCTGTCCTGTTTCAGCTTTGCAAAAGCGCCGTTGGTATGTGCTGTCGGTGTCGGGTTCATCTCAAAGCGGGAATTCTGTGCTTTTTTCAGATCTTCCCAGTCGTGAGAAGTCAATGTTTCAACCTCCGAAATTTCATAACCGGAAATATCCAGTGCAGAGGTATCCGGCGGAGGCGCCCATTCGCTCTCTGCGGTATTTGTATTATCATCGTCATATTCATCAGCAGTATACATATAACCGTATGTGTCATGATCCGGTTCGTACTGATAACTGTTTTCAACCGTGCGAACATCGTCATAATACGGTTCCGTATAGGTAAACTGATACTGATGTACAGTCGGCTGATTCTGATAGGGATATTGCTCTATGACAGAAATGTCCGACACAGCAGTATAGACAGTCTGACTGCTGCTGTCTTCCGGTTCCTGATGTACGGGGGCATTATCCGGTGTCTGATCTGTCGTTACTGTGTCATCAGGAATATTTGTATCTGCCGATTCCAGAGAAGGTTCCGGAGAGAATTCCGGCTCTGGCAGGACAGCAGGATACTCCGTTTGCTGTTCTGAAGGCGGTTCCACCTGTTGTTCCTCTGCGGGTACAGGTTCGGCATAATACGGTTCTTCTGCGGGTGCTTCATTGATCGGTTCGGCATAGACACTCAAGCCGCCGCACAGCAGTATTGTTCCCGCCAAAGCTGCTGTCACCAACCACAGCAGCCCCTTTTTCTTCTGCATAGTATCCCCCATTCCTAACTCTTCCGGATATCAGCAATAACTTCTTCTTTTCTGAATTTATCATACCATAAACGCCCTCACATTGACAACACGTTTTTTATTTTTCTGCTTTTTTTAGACTATTTTTCGCTTTTTTCTTTCTATTATGTTCATTATAACCATAAATCTCCTGCTGAAAGGAGAAATAACGGGAACAGCCAGCTTTTGTCCTGCTGTACAGGCATGATCGGTCTTTTCCTAAAGGGTACAAAGGATTTCTTCAAAGCATACGCCGTCTGTGGAGGGAATATGCAGTTGATCAGAAAGACGGATTGCCTGACCCACAAAGGCGGAGGCTTTTTTCACCGAATCAACAAAATTCACGCCGTTCACGGCATCTGCCGCAATAACAGACGCAAATACATCGCCTGTTCCCGCATGGGGTGTACCGGAAATGGGCTGTCTGAGCAGTTCACAAGTACCATCAGGACAGCTCACGAAATCACAGATGTCCTCACCGTCCGTGATACCGGTAATGACCAGATAGCGGGCACCTGCCGTCCGCAGACGATCGGCAATTTCCATCAGCTCTTTTTCACTGAAAGGTGTATCATGATACGCTGCACCTGACAGCAGACAGGCTTCTGTCAGATTGGGTGTCAGAATGGACGACAGAGGAATCAGCTTGCGGAGTTCTTCACAAAGGGCTTTGTCGATCGTTGCGTATGGTCTGCCGTTATCGCCCATAACAGGGTCCACAATGATAGCCGTATCTTTTTCTGCAAAACAGCCAATAAATTCCTCCACAATTGCCACCTGACGCACCGAACCAAGAAAGCCTGTATAAATGCCGTCAAAATGCAGTCCGAGCTTCTGCCACTTTTCATAGTATGGACGCATTTTGTCTGTGTAATCATCGAAGAAAAAATCGTCATATCCGGTATGATTTGACAAAACAGCGGTCGGCATCGCACAGCACTGTATTTTCATCGCAGAAATAATCGGCACGGACACCATGAGCGAACATCTTCCGAAACCCGAAAAATCGTTTACCACTGCCATTCTCTTCTGTCTTTTTTCCGTCATATCTTCCCCTACCCTTTCCCGTTTCAGGTCACACCTCTGTCAGCGGTCAGTTGTACCGGAACAAGCCCGACTGCCGTGATATGCACCCCTATCATATTACAAAAACCGGCTTCTGTCAAATCAAAAAGCGGGATTGCCCGAAGGCAACCCCGTCTTTGCTCAGAATATTCTGTTTTCGTTTCAGCTGACAACTTCACCGAGCACCTGACCAATGGGGTCACGGATAACAATATCAGCTTTGCTGTCATAGATCGTTTCCGACTTATTCAGAAGGACGATCGTGTGTCCGCCGAAATAATTCAGAAAGCCTGCCGCAGGATAGACATTCAGCGAAGTTCCGCCGATAATCAGCACATCTGCCTTTGCAATCGCTCTGACTGCACCGTCTACCGTCTTATCGTCCAGACCTTCTTCATACAGCACCACATCAGGTTTAATAATGCCCCCGCAGGTACATTTCGGCACACCGTCCGTACCTGTCACAGCCGAAATATCATAGAACCGGCGGCATTTCATGCAGTAATTACGCAGAACCGAACCATGCAGTTCATACACCTTCCTGCTGCCCGCTTTCTGGTGCAGACCGTCAATATTCTGCGTGACAACAGCCCTCAGCTTGCCCTGCTGTTCCAGCTTTGCCAATGCGATATGCGCTTTGTTGGGTCTGGCATCTGTACAAATCATCTTTTCACGATAGAAGTCGTAAAAGTCCGCCGTCTTTGTCATGAAAAAACTATGGCTGAGAATGGTTTCAGGAGGATATTTATACTTCTGATGATACAGACCGTCTACGCTTCTGAAATCAGGAATACCGCTTTCGGTCGATACACCTGCACCGCCGAAAAATACGATATTGTCATTCTGTTCAATAACCTTTTTCAGCTCCTCATACATCGCTTTCACCTCTTCTGTGCTATGCCACTTTGATTTGTATGGTGACCTTTATATAGCCGTTCAGTTTCCATGCTCTTGCGCCGTAATTGTATTTGTAGACACCTCTGGGCATATTATCGTCCACGATCTGCAGCACTTCCTTCTGAGAAAGGTCTGTTTTAACGATCATGACAAAGTTATTGCTGAAATTTACATTGATCTGCGAAACTTTGGTTTTCAATTCGTTTTCGCTCTCACAAAGTGATGTATTCGCAGCAGCACTGCGTTCTTCTTCCAAAAGAACCGGTATCAGCTTTTCTGTCGGCTGTGGGGCAGTACAAGCGTTTTTAGCGGACTGTGCCACATGATCCTTATCAATAACGCTGTCGGGTACTAAGAAATAATTGTAACAAAGATTATCCCCGTAATTTTCAGAAACCATCGGATCGTCCCATGTTACATCTATATTGTACCACTTGCCGTCCACTTTTACCTGATTCCATGCGTGATTTTCCGCTGTTCCTGACGACCCTGCCGCAACGCCTATGACACGGTTTGCCTCCAGTCCTGCACGTTCTGCCAGAAGCAAAAAGGCTCTTGCATAACCGTCACACACACCTATCCTTGTATCCAGTACGCCTTCTGCGGTATAGGAAGTGTCAGCGATATTGCCTGTTTCATATCCTGATGAATCATACTCTACATTATTGACCAGCCAGTCATGGATTGCCTTCACTTTATCATACTCTGTCATGCCTGCTGTGATGATCGTATTCAATACAGCATCCGCCTTGTTATCAATACTGCTGTCGGATACCGTCACTGTAAAGGTTTTGGACGCTACATTTCCCTCACTGTCCTTTACCTTGACAAGTAACGTGATTTTCCCCGCAAGCTCCATATCGCAGGACAACTCACGAGTATTGCTATAACCCTTCATCACCAGCCATGTCGGATAAGAGCCTGATTTGTAAGAATACGAATAGGTATACTTACCGCTGCCGCCGCTTGCCGCACCTTTTAATACAACTACGTCCCCTACCGATACGCTTGTTGAAGAAACGGAGGATTTATTCACCAGTTTGGGCAAAACACGCAGCTCAAAGGTCTTTTTTTCGACACTTCCTTTGCTGTCCTTTACCTTGATCATCACATCGTAATTCACAGCCGCAGCAGGCTTGAAGGTCACCGTCGTGGTGTCACTGTACTTGCTGAGAGCAGACCAAGCGGTTGTACTTGCCTTCTTCACATAATAAGCATAGCTGTAACTGCCGACACCGCCTTTTGCCGCACCTGTCAGCGTTACACTGTTTCCTTTGGTAATGACATTCTGGCTGATGCTGCTTTCATTCGTCAGCGCAGGATTCACACGCAGTGTAAACACTTTCTGTAAAATTCTTCCTGTACCATCTTTGGCATCTACTCTGACGTTATACACCACTGCTGCAGCAGGCGTAATAGAAACAGAGGTCTGTGTGCTGTAACCCTTGATGGTTGACCATTTTTGAGCAGTTTGCTTTTTGTAATAGTAGGCATACAAATAACCACGATTACCGCTTTTGGAACCGTAAACGGTCACGCTTTCCCCTTTGGTGATAACCGTTTGACTCAGCGATGCGTCCATCTGAATGGTAGTAACTCCCGCCGCCAAAACTTCCGGTACGGCCGCCGCATTCAGTGAAACGACTCCTGCAAGCAGGAACAGCACAGAAAGCATTACCGTCAGCATCCTGCTTTTCATACTTTTGTTTTCCATACAAAAAAAACTCCTTCTAAAGTTCTGATTACCTTCATTATAACCAAACCGCATAAAATAGTCAATATCTGTGACGAAATATTATGCACTTCGCAAAATCCCCCAAAAAATCACCGCACAGCGTGTATCTGTGCGGTGAAGCTGTCAGGTTACTCAGTAACGGTAAGGTTACCTGATAACGGTCAGGTTACTTAGTAACGGTGAGAACAAAATATCTCTTCACAATCTTGCCGGTGCTGTCCTTTACTTTGATGCAGATAGCATATTTTACAGCCGCAGCGGGTTTGATATTAACAGTGCTCTGGGACTTGTAAGACTGTGCGGATGTCCATGTTTCAGAAGACTGCTTCTTGTAGTAAACACCATAAAGATACGGAGCTGTGCCGCCTGCTGCTTTACCTTCAGCGGTAATGGTTTCACCCTTCTTGATGGTTTCAGCGGACAAGGTAGAATTATTCTCCAGCGGCTTAACAACGTTAACGGTGAAATACAGCTTTGCAATAGTGCCCTTGCTGTCCTTTACTTTCACGCAGACATTGTATTTCACAGCTGCAAGGAGTTTCAGCTTGATGACATTATTTTCCTTGAATGCCTGAGCAGTCGTCCAGCTTGTAACAGAGGCTTTCTTGTACTGTACAGCGTAGGTATAGGGAGCAGTGCCGCCGCTTGCCTTGCCTGTGACAGTAACGGTTTCACCCAGTGTGATAGTAGTCTTGGAAAGAGTGGACTCATTCTTCAGTGCATCTGATTCAACAGTAACGGTGAAAGTCTTGGATGCTTCAACAAAGTCATCATCTCTTACGATAACAACAATGCTGTAAGTGCCGGCAGCAGTAAACGGAATTTCAACTGTTTCTTTAGTGTCGTACTGCTGTACATACTCCCATTCACCGCCTTCAGGCTGGTATCTGACGGTGTAGACATAGCTGCCTGTACCGCCGGAAGCACTGCAGTTTACATTAACGCTTTCGCCTGCCTTGACAGCAGCAGCGGAAATGGAAGAAGCATTGCTCAGCAGGTATTTTACGTTTACAGAGAAGACCGCAGAAGCAGTTGCGCCGTTGCCGTCCTTGACGTTGACAACAACTGAATATGTGCCTGCACTGGCAAGGTTAATAGTAACAGCAGCATTCGTGCTGTATTGCTGAACAGTAGACCAGTTCTGATCGCCGTACTTCTGATAAAGCACTTGATACTGGTACTCACCTTCACCGCCTTCCGCTTTGCAGTCAACGGTAATGGGAGTGCCGATCATGATATCGGTTTCGGAAATCTCAGACTTATTGACGAGCGCAGCTGCCTTGACAGTAACTGTAAAGTCTTTGGAGGTGACAGTACCGTTGCTGTCCTTGACGAAGGAACGGAGAATATAAGTGCCGGACTTTTCAGGAACGAATGTAATAGCGGAATCAGCAGCATAATCTCTCAGAGTCGTAAAGCTGCCGCCGTTGTTGCTGCTGATATTGGCCGCATAGGTGTAAGCACCTTCACCGCCGGAAGCTTTGCTGT
>CADCQO010000196.1 GCA_902803585.1 uncultured Ruminococcus sp. | reverse complement strand
GTTCGACACCAACAATATCATCACTATCCAGCCTGCCAAAGCAACAGAATATAATATATGCGTCAAGATCAAAGATGAACGCGGTGTGGTTGTCAACAAGTACCTCAAGGTCAACGTCACAAAACCTGAAAACACCTCCTCCATCGCTTCATCTGAAATCGAACTGGGCGATGACATCAAAATCTCCTGCTCTGTACAGGGCGGTACTGCTCCCTATCAGTATTCCGTATCATACAAAAAGGAATCTTCCACAAAGTGGTCACTGAAACAGGCTTATTCCTCTGAAACCAATGTTTCTATCAAGCCTGCTTCAAGGACAACATACAGTGTCTGCGTAAAAGTCAAGGACTATTTCGGTCATATATCCAAAAAGTACTTTACCGTTACCGTAAAGTAAAAGCGATCACTGACCCGACGCAGTCCGGCTGAACCCATAATCGTTTTCAGACTTTTGGAAACTGCGGCTGAATAAAATCACAAAGAAGGATTGCGGCTTCCCGCTTCTGCGAAGTACGGGAAAACGGCAGTCCTTCTTTTTTCTGTCCGGCTTGAAGTCATCTGTCAGTGCTTCCACAATCCACGAAGGCTGTACCGCTTTTTCGTGCTGTCTGCGTAACAAAATCTCACAAAATAGTACTATCATTATGGCCAAAAAAACCAATATAAGTGTGTTTTACTTGACAATATGACAAAATAGTGCTATAATTTCCGTGATATCAGCTAATATTAACAGCACGGAGGTCAACAATTGTGAGAAATTCAAAACGCCTGATGAGCATTCTGTACGCTTTGGTTCTGTGTACTTCCATTGCTTTTAGCGGATGTGCAGGTTCTGGTTCTAAGCAGACAGCAGATCAGTCAAGTAAAAAATCTTCTTCGGTGACCGAAAGCAGTGCGCCGGAGAAATCTTCAAAAACAGAAAGCAATTCCTCGAAAGACCCCTCAGAAACGGAGAAAAGCAGTTCGTCTGAAGAATCCTCAGAAACAGAAAGCGATGTGTCCGGAGCATCCTCAGGAGATGAAAGCGATGTGTCCGGAGCGTCCTCAGGAGATGAAAGCGATGTGTCCGGAGAATCCTCAGAAGATGAAAGCGATGCGTCCGGAGCGTCCTCAGAAGATGAAAGCGATACGTCCGGAGCATCCTCAGGAACGGAAAGCAGTGCATCAGAAGGAAGCACCACACGCACCGTGCCTGACTATGAACACAACGACTATTATGATGTTGTGGAAACAGCAACCTATACCAGCGCAGGCAGTACGGTGGTAGTCCACAAAGTAAAGGCAAAGCAGGATGTTTCTATTCTGGGTACGATGTCAGCCTACGATGAGGACGGAGAGATGATCGGTGAATCTACTGACAGAATGATACTGACAAAGGACGAAATCAACTATGTCAAGTACATTTTCAGCAAAGATATCTCTGATGCCGAACTGAAAACGCAGGCAAATCTGGAAGCAAATTCGCTGATAGAAGGCGACCGAAGCGCCGTTGAAATGGTTTCGTACGATTATTCAAACGATACTTTGAACATCACCTTCAAACAGGTCACCGATGAGGTTGGTGAATTCGCAAAATTCAAGCTGCTGCTTTATAAAGATGATGAGATCATCAACACGCAGGAGGGACATTTCAGCGTTTACGCAAAGAATCTCTCCGACAAGGATTCTACCGACACTGTGTCGCTGTGGCTCTATAACTTTGATTTCGATAACGTGGAGTATGTCTTTGAACCGTAAACAAGCAGACCTTCTCCCCCGATTATCAGGACTGTACCGGAATGGTGCAGTCTTTTTTTTCCGATACGCCAAAAGGACTGTGAAGTCCGGCATTCCGGCACGATTTCCGAATTGTTTTTCAGCGGCTGGAGAACTGTCAGCGAGAGATTTTTGCGGACAACCGTTCCTGCATCGTCCTTCACTGTTACACGCACGTCATAGACACCGGCGGTCTGCGGAACAAAGTACACGCTTCTGTCGGTGGTGTTGGCAACAAGTGTTGTCCAATTTGTATCGAAACGCTTCTTATAGGCGGCGGAATATTTGTAGGGTGCTGTACCGCTGTCTGCACAGAAAACAACGCCGGCCTTCTTGCCGAGTGTAATGTTCTCGTTCGCAAGATACGAGTTATTCTGGAGGGGCATCACTTTGAAGGGAACCTTGTGCGACTTTGCATAGGTTTGTGCATAGCTGCCCTTGCTGCCCCAGATAGTAAGATCGTCTATCATTTGTTCGAGTATCTCGGAATACATCAGCTGACCGTCATCATCATAAAAATCACTGCACTGCGTATAGGTAAATGCTTCGTCATCTATGCTGGTCACGGAACTGAGAATATACAACTTCCTTCATATGACCTGTATGCTGAACCGGCAGATGATTTTTTTGTTTCATGCAGCACCTGTCAGCGATATTGTGGTATAATGGGCATAATAACCCCTTACAGAAAGGAATGTTCCCTATGGATTTCACAGAAAAATACACTTCCGATAAAGACCAGCGTTTACTGCTGAGGAAAATCAACGACCTGATACAGACCTCCCGCAAGCAGTACGCTGTTGTCTACTCTGCATTTTTAGACCCGTCACAGCAGGCCCTTATCGGGACGGTAACGGAGTTTTACGGTCAGGTGGAGTTTTGCGGCGGCTATGAACACGCCGAACGCAGAATCTGCCGTATCAGAACAGACGAATACAATGCAGAAAGCGATCCGCCGATTGCGCTGTTCACCGCTGAAGCAACCGACAGGAACGCCGCGCTTTCCCACCGGGACGTTCTGGGTGCGCTGATGGGTCTGGGCATCAAACGGGAGCTGATCGGAGATATCCTGCCAAACGGTCACAGCCCGCAGTTTTTTTGTCTGGAAAGCATCGCAGACTATCTGAGTACCAACCTGACGAAAATCGGACGCTGTACGGTACATCTGACACGTTCCCCCACCGCTTCCCTGACAGAACAGCCCCGCCTGCAAAAAAACGTCAATGTGAGCGCTCTGCGTCTGGACTGCGTGACCGCAGAGGGATTTGGCTTATCCCGCACAAAAGCGGCTGATGCCATTCGGAAGGGCGCAGTATCGCTGAACTGGCTTGTCTGTACTGACCCGTCACAGGAGATCAAAGCGGGTGACCGGATTTCCTTCCGCACAAAAGGCAAACTGGAAGTGCTGTCCCTTTCCGGCACGAGCAAAAAAGGCCGCCTGTTCCTCGATTTAGCCGTCAGCCGTTAGCAGTCGGAAAGGCTGTAACGAAAAAAACGCCCCCACTTCCGAAATTCCGCTGTTCAAGTTTCACCGTCAGCATTCCGCTGTCCGAGTTTCGCTGTCAGAATGTCACTGTGAATTTGCAGACACCTGATTTCACCGTTTTGCGGTTGGTTTCATATAATGGTAGGGAACAATGATAATGTGATATGTTGGAGGGTAAACCATGAGCAAGCTACAAAGCTTTGGAATCATCGGCGGTGATCAGCGACAGCTTTACTGCGGCCGCTCGATGGCAGAGGACGGATTCAGCGTAATATGCTGCGGCTTTTCAAAGGAATGCGAAAAATTCGGTCTGCCCTGCGGGGATATCCCTTCTGTCATACGGCAAAGTGATGCCCTGATACTGCCTCTGCCCTGTACAAGGGACGGTCTGACGATTCACGCACCGCTTTCGGAACAGGTACTCTTTCTGGACAGTCTGCG
>CADCQO010000195.1 GCA_902803585.1 uncultured Ruminococcus sp. | reverse complement strand
GAGGAATTCCTGATAAGCTCTGATGGGAAAGGTATAGACCTCTTCTGACGAGCGGATATCTTTTTCGATAATGCCTACATTGGAAGCCAGTCTGTCCAGAATCACCTGACAATACTCCACATGACCGCTGCCGATATAATCTGTATGAAAGCTGAGTGCTTTCAGTTCATCGATCAGTCCCGCCAGTTCCGCCACCGAGATATACATGGAATTTCTGAGCTGCATCTGATACGCCAGAAAGCCCAGAAAGGTCATTGTATCCTCAAAAATGAACCGTTTCCGGCTGTATTCGGTAACATGACCCGTAAAATATTCCCACAGCGTATCATGAAACATCTGAAAACGGTTGAGGGACAGTTTTCCGCTGGCTACCTGCTTGAGAATCAGGAACAATTCCAGCGGTGTACGCAGAAATTCCCTGAGATAATAGAATTTATTCTGCGTCATAATCTGATGCACGGAATCTTTCAGACGTTCATGCAAATCTTTCGGCTGTGTTTCTTCAATCCAGAGTCTGGAATATTCCGCCGCTGTTTCATCTGTCAGAGGAATGATCGAACGCCCGCGAAACTGTAAATCCGTCAGAGTATCAACAATCCTTTCCTCCAGCAGTCCTGCGGCCCTTGAAGTCATAATAACGGGTGTACGGGGGTGTTTCTGCAGATACGTTTCCAGTTCTTTGAGGAATGAATAACGCATATCATCAGAAAGTTCGTCCAGACCGTCAATCAGCAGTATCAGACTTTCCCGTACACTGTCGATCCACATTTCCGTGTCCTGTTTCCAGAGCACAACATCTTCCTCACGGTAGTTATCCGCCGTTTTCAACACCTCAAAGACAGACTGTCTGATGGCATCCTCCAGAGTATGCTGATGGGAAGAAAGATCTCTCAGACGAATCATACAGGGAAGATACTTGCCTTCTATCGAATATTTTTTCTGAAAATTCAGGTGTTCCTTTTCGGCGGAACCGTAGTGGCAGTACCACAGGGCAATACGCCTGAGAAGCGTTGTTTTTCCATGACCAGCGCTTGCCATGACCAGCACACGGCTGTAATTTTTAGATCCTGAGATCACCAGACTGCTGTGACTGTAAAGCGGTTCTTTTTCCAGCACGGTTCCCTCTGTTTTATAATGAACTTCACCGCTGACCGACTCTTCGGGCGTTTCGTCATCTTTTTCCTCTTCTTCGGGCATTTCCTGTGTTTCAGAGGCTTTCAGACGCTCCAGAAGCAGTCTTTCACGCTGAATTTTCGCCTGTACGTCCTGAATCGTTTTTCCTTCGTTTGCTGTTGATGTCTGATCTGCGGCTTTTTCAGATTCCGTTTCGGATTCATCATTGATTTTTTCCTGAAGATCATCAGAAGAGGAAGCCAGCACCATGCGTTTCTGTGCATCTTCTCCCTGTACTCCCTGCGTTTCCTCTCCAGAGAGCGTTTCTGCTGCTTTGCCAGATGCTTCGGCTTTTCCTGACGCCGTTTCCAGCTTTTGAAGCAGTTTCTGCACCGCTCTCTTCCTGCCGAAAAGCCCCGCAAAATCCGTTCTGCTCTTATCAGTTTCCGAACCAGCTGCCTGTTCTTTTTCATCCTGCTCTTTCAGAAGCCTGTCCCTGATTGCCTGCCTGCGGGCATCTCTTGATGCACGGAGTCTTTGCATAATGTCGTTGTAGGAAAAGATTCCCTCAATATGACTGAGATCGACTTCATCATGCAGCATTTCGTTGACCATCTTATCCATATTAATTCTGTCAAGACTGGCACGAATATCATCTTTGCGGGAAATAACAGATTCCGTCTGAAGTGCTTCACACATTGCCACTTCATCAGCAGACGCAGAACCACTCTCCGCCAGCGGTTCCGGCTGTTCCGCTGTCTGTTCCCTCAGGTTTTTTACTGCATTCAGGATATTGCTGGAAAGTGCTTCTGTGTTCTGCCCGCTGCACTCAGATGCTGCATCTTTGTTTTCCTTGTCTGCTGTATCATTCCGGCGGATCTGAAAGGCACTGTCGTCCTCTACATCGGTATCAACCGATATCCGAATTTGTTTTTCCTGTTCCATCATTTTCTGAACAAACCCGATTTTCCGCTTTGTATCCTGAATCCGCTGTTGTTTTTCGGCATCCTTCTTTTTGCTTATGGACAATTTGCGGGCAGCCTCCATCTGACGTGCATAACTCTGAAAGGCAAACTGTCCTTCGTCAATCTCCAACGAATAAAACAGCTTTTCCAGAGGAAATACCTGCCCGCCGTTCTTGTCAAAGCATATCCACCCCAGCATTTTTTTCATACATTCCCGATAGGTCTGTGCTACTGCCTCATCCATATGATCCCCTCTGTTCTGCTCCTTTTATTATGCACTCGTATAGTCACTGATCTCACTGACCAGAACATTGAGTTTCTCCAGAATGCTTTCCAGCTCATCGTCCTTGTACTTGCCGACACAATGCTTTTTCAGCGTTTTGTGGCCAAGTTCACCTGCCTGTGCAACAGACAGAAAAATTTTCTCCAGATCGTCCTTATACAGACCATGTGTGATAGGAAAACAATAACGATAAGACAATGTGCCGTCTGTTTCGTCATACTGAAATGCTCCGTAACGCTTCATGTAATTTTCTTCACATATAGCTCTGCAAATCAGATATTCATACGATTTATCCGCCGTAATGGGAAGCTCTGCATCTACACGGCATGAACGGGGGTCGAGTCCTATGGCAATTTTCATGTGCAGATTCGCAGCGGGCATCTGCATTTCAAACGAAAAAACCTTGTAGCGGGACCGGTTGCCCGTCATGCGGTACGACAGTTTATTTTCATCGAGAAATTCTTTTACTACTGCCAATGACTCCGAAAAAAACTTTTCTTCCTCTTCGGTCATATTGTCAGTATTGCCGAAAACGCCTTTCCTGACCATTGCAGTGTGTACCTTCAGGCATTCCTGAACAGCGGCTTTCTGCTGTTCCTGCGTGAGATTTTCTCCCAACTCCTCCTGCTTTTGTTTG